>CBEUWV010000040.1:0-9923 GCA_965546895.1 uncultured bacterium | reverse complement strand
AAATCCACATTGTTGAACACCGCAGAGTTCTGCCAGAAATGCGAGAGTGGCGGAACTGGTAGACGCGCCAGATTTAGGATCTGGTATGCTTCGCGTGTGGGGGTTCGAGTCCCCCCTCTCGCACCATAAATCCAATAACAATTTGCGATGATCAAATAAGGAGATTCCAAATGGAAACCAGAGTTGAGACATTGAGTCCTGTTACCAGAAAACTGTTGATTGACTTGAAACCAGAAGAAATCAGTGAAGAATATAGCTCTGTAATCAATGAGTTAAAAAAGAGGGTTAAGATTCCCGGCTTTCGAAAGAACAAAGCACCCCGTCACCTGGTCGAGACCCGGTACCGGAGGGAAATCGAACAGGAAATTATCCGCTTTGTCGCCAACGACAAGTACCCGGCAGCAGTGGAAGAAGTGAAAAAAGAACTGGGGAAAATTATCCGTGAAGAGATTGTTGATTTTACACTGAATCCAGATCATTCGGTTTCAGCCGGGTTTTATGTGGAAATTCTTCCGGAATTTGACGTTAAAGAGATGGACAACCCGACATTAGTTATCCCGAAACAGGAAAAAAATCTTGAGGAAACTGCAGAAAAAGTACTGGCGGACCTCCAGCAGCAACGGGCGAGGCTGAAGCCGGTAGAGAAAGAGAAAACTGAAAAGAATGATTTCGTGGAACTCAACCTGGAAGGGAAAGACAAAGAAGGGAAGACCCTTATTAACAATGATAAATTGGAACTGGAACTCCAGGATGACGGCTACTGGGCACCCCTTGTACCGGAACTTCTGGGCATGAGTCTTGGGGAAGAAAAGACATTTACAACCACCTACCCGGATGATGAACGCTATGGCATGCTCAAGGGAGAAACTGTTTCATTTGTTGCAACGGTGAAACAGATCATGGAGAAAGAAATCCCGGAAATAAACGACGATTTCGCAAAAGAATTGGGAAAGTTCAACACACTGGACGAGTTAAAGAAAGATATCAGACAGAATCTAACCGAAAAATACGAACAGGCTGAAAAGTCCGCAAAGCAGCGGGCAGTGATGGACCACCTGCTGAATGCATACGAATTCGAAGTACCTCCCACACTTGCACACGAAGAAGCACGCAGGATGACTGAAAATTATTTCAGCCAGATGGCTCGCTATGGCATTCCGATGGAAAAGGACGAAGAAAAGATCAAGGCGGTTTATGACCAGAGTAAGGGAGAGGCTGAACAGCGGGTGAAAGAACAACTCCTGCTGGCACGATTTGCCGAAATGTACAACGTTGAAGTAGAAGAATCAGAGATAAACACTGTGCTGGAGAAAGCTGCCGCCGGGTCCGGAGAAAATACTACCGTAGCGCAAGTACGTAAGGTTTTTGAGGAACAGGGCGAGCTTGACAACATCAAGGGGATGGTCCGCAATGACAAGACTTTTGATCTCCTGGTGGAAAAGGCCTCTTTTGAGGAAAAGGACATGACTCCTGAAGGACATGGCCACGACCATAATCACGACGCAAAACCGGTTGCGGAGGAATCTTCGAAACCCAAAGAAAAGACGGAGGAATAGCATGTTAATTCCGATGGTGATTGAGCAGACAGGAAGGGGAGAACGCGCGTACGACATCTATTCACGGCTGTTGAAAGACAATATCATCTTTATCGGAACGCCAATTGATGACAACGTCGCAAACGTAGTAATTGCTCAGCTCTTGTTCCTGGAAGCAGAAAATCCCGACAAAGATATTTCCATTTACATCAATTCGCCCGGCGGAGCTGTATCGGCAGGGCTGGCGATTTACGATACAATGCAGTTTATCAAACCCGATGTCAGCACCATCTGCATCGGCCAGGCCGCTTCCATGGGGGCACTCCTCCTGGCAGGCGGCACAAAGGGAAAACGTTTTTCCCTTCCCAACTCCCGCATTCTGATTCATCAGCCAATGGGAGGTATGCAGGGTCAGGCATCGGACATCCAGATCCACGCCAATGAAATTGCCAGAATCAAGTCCCTGCTCAACAATATTCTAGCCGCTCATACCGGGAAACCGGTATCACAAATTGAAAAGGATACGGACCGCGACAACATCATGTCACCGGAAGAAGCAATTTCTTACGGACTGATGGATCGCATTATCACAAAGAAAGAGGAAACAGGAGATGACAACTAATCAACAGAAGGTCGACAATAACAACAAATGCTCCTTTTGCGGTCGCCCCGACCATGAAGTCGAAAAGCTCATCATGGGAAATGGCGTTTTTATCTGCAACGAGTGCATTGACCTTTGTTCGGAAATTCTGCAACAGGGTGATGAGGCTGCTGTACCTGATGTAATGAACAGAAAGCTTAAGGACCTCCCGAAGCCAATGGAGATCAAGGCCACACTGGATCAATATGTCATTGACCAGGACGAAGCCAAGAAGAAATTGTCAGTAGCTGTTTATAACCACTATAAGCGGATCAAACACAATCGGAGATCCAACCAGGTTAAACTTGAAAAGAGCAACGTACTGCTGGTGGGCCCAACAGGTACGGGGAAAACTCTCCTGGCTCAGACGCTTGCTACCAGCCTTCAGGTGCCGTTTGCTATCGCTGACGCCACAACATTGACAGAAGCGGGTTATGTGGGAGAAGATGTGGAAAACATCTTGCTGCGTCTTCTGCAGAACGCCGATTTTGATGTGAAAAAAGCAGAAAAAGGAATCATTTATATTGATGAGATTGATAAGATCGGAAGGAAGAGCGAAAACCCGTCTATCACACGAGACGTCTCCGGTGAAGGGGTTCAGCAGGCACTGTTGAAAATTCTGGAAGGCACTACTGCCAACGTACCCCCCCAGGGCGGACGCAAGCACCCCTACCAGGAATTCATCCAGATTGATACCTCCAATATACTATTTATCTGTGGAGGTGCCTTTGTCGGCATTGAAAAGACGATTTCAAACCGCCTTGGACGAAAGGTAGTCGGTTTCAAAACGGGTGAGAATGAGAATTCAAAACTGGTTTCAACCTCATCCGATGAGATCCTTCACCACATCATGTCCGAGGATCTCACCAAGTATGGGCTGATTCCGGAACTGGTGGGGAGAATTCCGGTTATCGCAGTACTGGATGAATTGGATGATGTGGCACTGAAACGCATCCTGAGAGAACCAAAGAACTCTCTTATCCGCCAGTATGAACACATTTTCAAACTGGATAAAATCAAGCTTCGTTTCACGGATGGTGCAATCTCCGCTATTGTCGAGCAAGCCACGCACAGCGGTCTCGGTGCACGGGGACTTCGCCAGATTATGGAAGAGGTCATGATGGAGTATATGTTTGAATCCCCTTCCATGACTGACCGTTCAGAGCTCACGGTTACAGCCAAAGACGTGAAACGCACTTTAACGGCCCGCAAAAAAACCGGATGACTAATATGACAGAACGACTGCCTGTTCTCCCGTTAACAGACACTGTGATTTTCCCTGAAGTGGAAACAGACATCGCCATCTCTTTTCCTCAATTGTCTGTTCCGTTTGAATACGCCTTAACCCATGGTGGCACTATGGTTGCTCTGACAACACGGAGTAAAAGCCTGAAAAAATTGACGCAAGAACAGTTCTTTTCCGTGGGTACGCTGATTCAGTTTCAGACATTCATTACTGAAAAAGACGGGCTGAATTATCTTTGCACAATCCGTGGAATCAAACGATTTGAGCTTACTGCCATTCATCCGGTGGATGGGATGTTTTTTGCCGAAGGGCTACCCCTTCCACCGCCACGGGGCAACGCACATACGGAGAGTCTGCAACAGATTCCAAAAGTCATCCAACTGATTAAGAAATTTCCAAAACTGGCAAAGGAAAAAGCTGATATCAAGTATCTGGAAAAAGCGCATCGAATTGCGGACCGCCCGGACGCCTTTGCCGACATGATGGCATTTGCGTTGAAACTCCCGTTGACTGAGAAACAGGCGCTTCTGGAAATTCGTACTCCATATTTCAGACTCTTGCGGCTTCTGGAACTCCTTGACAAGGAAACCTTTGTTTACCGCATGGAGCAGGAGCTGGATCAGAAGGTACGGGTAAGCCTCGATGAAAACCAGAAGCGGTATTTCCTGACTGAAAAGATGAAAGCGATCCGGGAAGAACTGGGAGATGATGGCGACAGCGAAATGCAGATTATGGAAGATAAAATCAAGGACTCCGGGATGAGCCCTGAAGCAGAAAAAAAGGCGAGAGAAGAGCTGAAACGTCTCAAGATGATGAACGGTTCGTCGGCGGAGGCCTCGGTCTCCCGGACATACATCCAGTGGCTCCTTGATATCCCCTGGACAAAACGCACACGTGACCGGTTGGACCTTACCCGGGCAAGGGCGATAATGGATCGGGATCACTATGCACTTGCCGACTGCAAGGACCGGATTATCGAGTTCCTGGCCGTCCGGAAACTTACACGCAAGAGTAAAAACCCCATTCTCTGCTTTGTTGGACCACCGGGGGTGGGGAAAACTTCCCTGGCAAAGGCTATTGCGGAAGCGACGGGGCGAAAGTTTGTTCGAATGTCACTGGGCGGCGTAAGAGACGAAGCGGAAATCCGTGGCCATCGGCGCACCTACATTGGCGCAATTCCCGGCCGCATCATTCACCTGATGAAAAAAGCGGGAACAATTAATCCCCTGATGTTGCTGGATGAAATTGATAAACTATCATCGGATTTCCGTGGAGATCCGTCTTCCGCCCTCTTAGAGGCGCTGGATCCGGAACAGAATCACCATTTTGTGGACCATTATCTGGATATCGATTATGATTTATCCCGCGTGTTTTTTGTTGTGACCGCCAACATACTGGATACAATTCCCCCGGCACTGCGGGACCGTCTGGAAATCATCCGAATCCCCGGCTACACCTTCAACGAAAAACTGGAAATTGCCAAACGACATTTGATTCCCAAGAAAGTTCGGGAAACGGGGATGAAGAAATTCAAACCGACATTTAAGAACGACGCAATTGAAACGATGATTGAAAAATACACACGGGAAGCCGGCGTTCGGAACCTGGAACGAAATATTGAAAAACTTTTTCGTAAATTCGCTGTGGAAGCAGCCGATGATAAACTGAAAGCCCCAGTCCCCGTCTCCACGGCCACCGTCTATGAAAAGCTCGGGATACCTCGTTTTCGGAACCAGATTGCAGAAGAAGCTCCCATGGTAGGTGTGGCAACCGGCCTGGCATGGACATCCGTGGGAGGAGATGTCCTCTTCATTGAAGTTATCAGCATGCCCGGAAGCGAAAAAGTGGAAATCACGGGACAACTTGGCGATGTTATGAAAGAATCAGTCAAGGCCGCCCTCTCCTTCATCAAAGCAAATCATGAACGAGTGGGAATCCCGGTGGAACGCTTCAAGAACATTGATCTTCACATCCACATCCCTGAGGGTGCCATACCGAAAGACGGCCCCTCCGCAGGCGTGACCATGGCCACTGCCATTTTTTCAGCTCTTGCCAATCGCCCGGTAAGCAATAAAATTGCCATGACCGGAGAAATCACTTTGAGAGGACGGGTCCTCGCTGTTGGTGGGATTAAGGAGAAGCTGCTGGCTGCCCATCGAGCCGGCATCTTTGAAGTCATTATGCCGGAAGAAAACGAAAGGGATTTGAAGGACATTCCTGAAGAAATAAAAAATGTCATGGAATTTCATTTCGTAAAGACCATGGACAACGTACTGGCTATCATGTTCGGAATTGGAGAACCGGAACCTATTCTTCTCCCTTCCGGAAAAAGTAAGATAGAACTGCAACAGAAACAAAAGCGAAACTGAGCTGGTCAAACAACGGCTCTGTTTCATCGAGGATTGTTTATGCGTATTGGAAAAACATTCACATTCATCAAAAGTGCTCCCAACTATGGAGAGTTTCGGGATATCCCCCTGCCCCATCTCGTATTTGCAGGACGTTCCAACGTAGGAAAATCTTCCCTTATAAATAGACTCACGGGACGCAAACAACTGGCAAAAGTATCTGGTACCCCGGGCAAAACCCGCCTTTTGAATCTTTTCAATGTGGATGATGACTTTCTTCTTGTTGACCTTCCCGGTTACGGCTACGCCAAGGTCTCCAAGCAGATGAAAAACGACTGGCATAAGATGATTGACAAGTATTTGATGGAAGCATCTGACCGTATTCTACTGATATTTCTTGTGGATAGTAGACATGAGCCACAGAAAAAAGACCTGGAGCTTTTTGAATATATTCATAAACTCAACCTTCCATTTCTGGTAGCCTCCACAAAAATTGACAAATTGTCAAAAAATCAGCTTGCAAAAAACCTCTCAATCCTTAAGAATACATATACCGCCTTTGACCACAACCGGTTTTTCCCCGTATCGTCACGAACCGGCGATGGAGTAGACCGATTAGTTGGACAAATTCTAAGTGAATTAAAATCCCTTCAAGGAGAACAAACATGAATATCGCCGAATTGAAAGAGAAGACAATCGAAGAACTTATGTCGATTGCAAAAGAACTGAAACTGGAAGGTGCCACAGCCTTGAGAAAGCAGGAATTGATTTTCCGAATCCTCCAGGGACAGACAGAGAAGAATGGCCTCATTTTTTCTGAGGGGGTTCTTGAAATCCTGCCGGAGGGATTTGGTTTCCTTCGCGCACCGGATTACAACTACCTTCCTGGACCTGACGACATCTATGTTTCTCCTTCCCAGATCAAGAAATTTGAATTGCGAACCGGAGACACGGTCTCCGGCCAGATTCGTCCCCCAAAAGAAGGAGAGCGCTATTTTGCACTGATCAAGGTTGAAGCCATCAATTTTGAACCCCCCTCATACAAGCGCCAGGCATTATTCGATAACCTGACTCCACTCTATCCGGATGAACGGATTAAACTGGAAACGCCTGATCCAAAAGGGATGTCGACCCGGATCATGGATCTGCTTACACCAATCGGCAAGGGACAACGCGGTCTGATCGTGTCCCCGCCCCGCACAGGTAAAACTGTCCTTCTCCAGAACATTGCCAACAGCATTACCACAAACCATCCGGAAGTTTTTCTCATTGTGTTGCTCATTGATGAGCGTCCGGAGGAAGTTACGGATATGCAGCGCTCCGTAAACGGAGAAGTCATCAGCTCCACGTTTGATGAACCGGCAACCCGCCACGTCCAGGTGTCAGAAATGGTGATTGAGAAGGCAAAACGTCTGGTGGAATACAAGAAAGATGTTGTTATTCTCTTAGACAGCATCACCCGCCTTGCCCGGGCATACAATACAATCGTTCCGCCCAGCGGAAAAGTTTTGTCAGGCGGTGTGGATTCCAACGCCCTGCAGCGGCCAAAGCGGTTTTTCGGTGCTGCCCGAAATATTGAAGAAGGCGGCAGCCTGACAATCATCGCAACCGCTCTGGTGGAAACCGGCAGCCGGATGGACGATGTAATCTTTGAAGAGTTCAAAGGCACGGGCAATATGGAGCTGATCCTCGAGCGGAAACTAGCAGACAAACGTGTGTTCCCCGCTATTGATATTGACCGCTCAGGAACAAGAAAAGAAGAGCTCCTGATCAGCGACTTCGAACTGAGCCGTGTATGGGTACTTCGCAAAGTGCTGGCACCTCTTTCCGTTGTCGAAAAAATGGAACTCCTCACCGAGCGGCTTGGAAAATTCAAGGGGAATGTGGATTTCCTCGAATCACTGAGCAAGGGCTGATATGCGTGTAGAATATCCTCTTTTCTTAAGCAAAATCATCAGCTTGTTTTTTGTGCTCCTGCTGTCTGCAGTCCCGGCCGTCGCAATGGACAATGCTCTGCCGGCAGACCAGATAGAAAAAATCCTTCAGGAAACGGCAAACCATTATGAAACAATTGAGACATTGACCGCGTCTTTTACCCAGGTGAGAACAACACGTCTCTTAAAAAAACCCGCGGTAACCAAAGGTAAATTCTATTATCGGAAGCCGGAAAAGTTCCTCTGGCAGTTTACGGACCCCTATACCATTTCCGTTCTTTCAGAGGGTAAGTTTCTATTCAAAATAGACAAAAAACGTGGTACTTACTCCAAACTGAAGGTCAAAAAATACAAGTCTACAATTATGAACTTCATGGATGTGTCAAAAGCCTTCCATTTTCTGGACAAGTATTTTTATATCAAGCAAATTGACACAAAACTGAAAGATCTGTATATCATCTTCATACCAAAAAAGCGCAGAGTGAAGAAACGCATTAAACTCGTCGAAGTGTGGCTCTATCCAGACACAAGGCTGTTTCATCGTATCAAGGTTGAAGAGAAAAACGGTACAACCACTGAAATCACATTTCACCATTGCAGAATCAACCAGAAACTTCCTCCTGGTGTTTTTGACATCAACCTGAAAGGATTGAAAAAAGAGAAATGGCAGGAATAGCGTTTCACAAGCTCCACAGCGCAGGAAACGACTTCATCGTCATTGTTGAAAAGACCAACAATCCGGCCCTGCCTCCCGGTCAGGAACCAGTCTTTGCAAGGCGGACCTGTCGCTCTCATTTCGGCATCGGTGCGGATGGCATGATGCTGGTTCAGGGTGACAAGGTGCGTCATTTTGATCCGGACGGAACACTTTCGTTCTGTATCAACGGTTCCCTGTGCCTGGCCCGGCTGCTTCAGGAACATCCTGAAATACCCCAAAGCTTTTCACTGTTCCATGTACCCGTTACCATCGAATTGAATGAAGGTATATCCTCTCTTTCCTTCCGACCTGAAATGATTCAGGTGCAGGAAATGACAGTGGAGGGCTTTGCCGGCCGCTATGTCTTTGTGGGAAATCCGCACTTTTTTATTCATGGCTATCCCAGGAACATCGCAAAGGCCCGGGAACAGGCTGAAAAAATCCGTCATAGCTCGGTCTTTCCCAGCGGAACCAACGTCTCTTTCTGGGAACATAATACTGGTACAGTCAAAATCCTTACCTTTGAGCGGGGTGTTGAGGATTTTACACTCTGCTGTGGATCTGCATGCGCGGCTTTCAGTGCAGGGATGCACCGACCTGGCAAAACAGTCTTTGTGCCCCCATCCGACAGGGAACTCATTGTAAGTATGGATCACGAAACCGGGACCATGACCGTCACAGGGGAGGTTACTTATGTCTGCAAAGGCACTCTTCTTCTTTCTTAGCCTGGCAACATGTCTTTCATTTGCCAAGACAACACCTCCTGCTGTCAAGGCAATTGTTACGCTTGATCACAGCAAAACCTATCAACTCACTGAAATTTCCATTCCCCGTAGCGCAGAGGGAAATGCCTTCTGGTTCACTGAACAGGGCGGCCTGTCCCGACACGTATTTTTCTCCAGCCTTATTTCAATAGACCGAAAACATGGAAAGCTGTTCATCACGCTTCTCAGAACAGGATCTGAACCGGTTGAACATATTGAAGACATAGAGTTCCGCGGAAAAACAGTGAAGGGTGACATTGTTTTTTTTCGCATTAAAGAACTGGTATCACTTCGTTTTGTTACTGCCAAGTGCGACAAAATCTGTCCACTGGGACATATTTGGCGGAACACAGATTACCTCTATTGCCCTTATGATGGTCTTGAACTGAAAATTCTTCAGCAGACCGGCCTTCAGGACATGCAGGAAAAGCAAGCGGCGCAAAAAGCGCCGCAGGTTAAGTAGAAGCCAAGGTTGAGGTTAAGCCCGGATATGGGAGTGAAGAAAGAGATGGGCCAACTCCCTGATCTTTCCTGCTTTTCCGTTTCTGCCGCCCACGCCCACGCACAACGCCCACTCTGTAAAGCCAGGTTGAGTAAAGAAAAGACAAGGAACCAGACAATCCTTTCTATATCTGGAATCTGTTCCCTGCCTTTTCCACCTAATCACAAGTTACGAATCACAAATCACGGTGCCGCCAACAGCGGCACTACTTCTTTTTCAGCAGCATGACCGCAAGAACCACGCCATCATCCTTCTTG
>CBEUWV010000039.1:0-9943 GCA_965546895.1 uncultured bacterium | reverse complement strand
CACAAGTCACTGTTCTTCCACCATCCACTATCCACGCGTCCGAAAGGACGCTCCCTCCACCATTCACGGCAGCTTTGCTGCCACTCTTCCTCGCACTTCCTCCCCGCACAGTTGACGATGATTCTGCGTGTGTGTATAATCAGGTCTGATATTTTTGGAGGTGGATGCCCGATGATTACTGGGTTCAACACAGATGTGAAGCATGGCGGTCGCCTTTTCCATGTTCAGACGGAAGATAAAGGTGAGTCCAACCCCAAGATTGAGAGTTTGATTTATGTTGGCGGGCAGATCCTTGATTCCATTCGTTTTGACTATTCCGAGAAAATTGTGGACGGATTTGATGAGACCTTGATTACACAACTGATGGAGGATCAGCATCGCAGGGTCATCCGGGATATCAAAGTGGGGAAGTATGATGAGGGTGAAGATGCTTCACTGGATGATCTCCTTTCAAAAAAGACCCTTGATGAGGTGGTACTGGCTTATCTGAATAATTCCAGTGTTAAGGATGAAATGATCCTGGTACTGGAAGATGAAGGACAGGAATTTCGATCCGGATCCAAAATTCACCTCAAGTTATCTGCCATGGCTAGAAACAGCGGCGATCCTATCCCCCGGGTTAAGGTGAGGGTGAAGATTCTGAGTACGCAGCAGGAACCGACCCTGGTTACGGAAGGGTACACGGATAACGCAGGGATTTTTGAGACAGCCTTTTCCATTCCGAAATTATCAGCCGGTACATTTACCCTTAATATTGAGGGCGAACACGGTGAATATGAATCTGCAGATATCAAGTATGTGATCAGGACTTCATAAATGAAAATAGACCGCAGAGAAATTTTTATGATGTGCATGGCATGGCTTTTCCCAGGTCTGGGCCATTATCTCCTTGGACAGAAGCGCCGTGCTTATGTGCTGGGTGGGATAATTGTCTTTATGTATGTTTACGGCATTTATCTTCACGGACAGGTGTACACGCCGGGAGACGAAAATATTCTGTTTCAGTGGGGGGCACTGGTGGAACTGGGATTGGGCCCATTGTACGTTGCCCTGGCATTGACACCATACAGTGCCGGCATCGTCAAGAGTTTCACTTTTGAGTTTGGAACATCTTTTCTGCTTACGGCGGCTGTACTGAATTATTTTGCCATTATTGACGTGGTGGATGTAATTCGGGGACGTCACGAGATTGAAAAAGGCATTCCTGTAATTTCTGAAGAATAAATCAGGCAAGGTCTTCATTATAAAATAGATTCCAATTTTTCTCGCCTTATCTTTCCCTTGCGGTTTGCTCCGTAATGTTGTTAAATGTCAGTATTGAACGATGATTACGGGAGAGTGTAATGAAGGTTCTTGTGATTGGAAGCGGCGGACGTGAGCACGCACTTTGCTGGAAAATTGCTGCCTCAGAACAAGTATCTCAAGTTTTCTGTGCACCGGGGAATCCCGGGACTGCGGAAGTTGGGAAGAATGTACCCATCGAAGCCGGGGACCTGGACGCATTACTGACATTTACCCTTGAAAATGAGATTGATTTAACGGTAGTGGGACCGGAGCAACCCCTGGTGGATGGCCTTGCCGACCGCTTCAGAGCGGAAGGGTTGCTGGTGTTTGGACCTTCCCGGGCTGGTGCGATACTGGAGGGTTCAAAGGTTTTTGCAAAGGAATTTATGTTCCGCCATGGGATTCCCACTGCGGCCAGCCATACCTTTGACAATCAGGAAGACGCCTTTGCTTTTCTGTCTTCCGACGACGCGCAATTTCCCCTTGTCGTAAAGGCGGATGGGCTTGCGGCGGGGAAAGGGGTCCTCATCTGTGAAGATCTGAAGTCGGCTGAATCGGCTATAGAAACGGTCATGGGAAAACGGGCATTCGGAGAAGCCGGAGCCAGGATCGTGCTGGAAGAATTTCTTGAGGGTGTGGAAGCATCGATTCACATTATTACCGATGGAGAATCCTATGTGGTTCTACCGACAGCGAAGGACCATAAAAAGATATTTGACGGGGAAAAAGGGCCCAATACCGGAGGAATGGGGGCGGTGTCGCCTGCTCCGGGGGTGAACGAATCCTTGTTGTCTACCATTGAATCTGGAATTATTCAGCCCTTTATCGGAGGGCTCCGCAAGGATGGAATTGAATTCAGGGGGACGGTTTTTTTCGGACTGATGCTGACAGAAAACGGGCCGTTTGTGCTGGAGTTTAATGTTCGATTCGGGGATCCCGAAAGCCAGGTCATTTTCCCAAGGATTGAATCAGACATCGTCCCAATCCTCACCTCTGCCGCAACTGGGCATCTTTCCGGGAAGCTGGAGCTGAAGGAAGATGCGGCGGTGACTGTTGTGGAGGCATCTTCAGGGTATCCGGGCGTCTACAGGAAGGGCTTGCCTGTTTCCATTTCTCAGGATTTCCCGGTTTCAGCTACATTGTTTCATGCTGGGACAAAAATGGCAGATGGAATACTCGTTACAGCAGGGGGGCGTGTTCTTGCAATAACCGGAATGGGCCGGAATGTGGCGCAGGCACGATCCGTTGCCTATCATGGCGTTGAAGCAGTCAGCTTTGACGGCATGGTATACCGCAGTGATATTGCGAAGGTGTAAATATGGAAGCAGAGCTCATCGCTATCGGATCTGAGCTGCTGGGAGGGGACAAGATTGACACCAATTCCCTGTTTCTGACGGATGCACTGAGCAGGCTGGGAATTCCAGTGGTGAGAAAAACAGTGGTCGGAGACGACCCCGAACGGTTAAGAGACGCATTCCTTTCCGCTATTTCCCGCTCGGATCTGGTAATCAGCACCGGAGGGCTGGGACCGACTCGTGATGATATTACAAAGGAGACGCTGGCTGAATCACTGGGACTTTCCATGGAACTGGATGCGGAAATCCTGGAAGGCTTGAGGGAACGCTACCGGGATCGCGGAACTGAATTTCAGAAAAACAGCACGAAACAGGCTTATGTCGTAAGGGGAGCGGAATCAATACCAAACGGACCGGGTGCCGCACCGGGAACTTACCTGGAACATGACGGTACAGTGATTGTGCTTCTTCCCGGAGTCCCCCGTGAGATGCGCCACATGATGGATCATTTTGTAGTGAATCGTTTGAAAGACCAGTGGGATTTTCCTGTTCCCTTCCACGTTTCCATAAATTTTGCTGGAATTCCAGAGTCTGTGATTGACCAGAGACTTCGAAAGTTTGATTTTGCCGGCAATGACCTGGAATTTGCCATTCTTGCCAGTCTCCGTCGTGTACAGGTCAGGCTCAGCGGAATGAATCGAGAGAAAGTGGAAGAAATGAAGGCCCGCGTGAAGGCCGAATTTCCGGAAGGGTTTTATTCAGAGGGAGACCGGTTTCTGGAAGAAGTTGTTCTTGACGAGCTGATAAAGGCCGGAAAAACAGTTTCAGTGGCGGAGTCCTGCACCGGTGGGCTCCTGGGGAAAACTCTGACGGATGTTCCCGGAAGTTCAAAAGCCTTTCTCGGTGGTTTTGTTGTTTATCAGAATGAGGCAAAGTCCCGTTTACTTGGTGTTCCGGAGGATATGCTGGCGACCAGGGGGGCGGTCTCCCGGGAGGTGGCGGACTGGATGTGTAAGGGGATACGGGAGTCCTTCGGATCTGATTTTGGAATCGCCATTACCGGCGTTGCCGGTCCGGACAGCAGTGAGCAAAAGCCCGCAGGGCTGGTTTTTGTCAGTGTTACGGACGGGAAACACCAGTTCGGACGGGAATTCCATTTTAGAGGGAGCCGGGAGATGGTCCGTGTTCAGTCGGCAAGCGCGGCCCTGAATATGATTCGGTTAATGATGTCCCGGGGCGAGGCAGGAGAAAAAGGTGTTGCCCATGATTGAAAAACGCCTGTTTCTGGCAGTGCCGTTGACGGATTCGGCAAGGAGCTTACTGGCTGATGAGCAGGAAAAACTGGTGCCGGTTTATGGGAGCCGCGGCCGTACCCGAGTGGAAGCCATGCATGTAACTGTAAAGTTTCTTGGACTTGTCAAAGACAAACTGATTTCAGAATTGGCTGCGGCTGTACAGGAGTCGGTTCATGATATTTCACCTTTTCAACTGACATTGGACCGGTTGGTCTTCTTTGGGAAACCGGATGCTCCGCGAATTGTAGCTGTAACATTGACACCGGTAAAACCCATTCGATTTCTCGCAGAAGAAGTGGACCGAGCATGCACGGGCCTGGGGTTTCAGCAGGAGAAACGACCCTTTTCCCCCCATATCACCATTTATCGGCCAAAGAAGCGGGGTAGAATTGAAGGAGGAAGACCGATCTCGCCTGTTCAGGTGCCTGTAAATGAACTGGTCCTCTATCAAAGTGAATTGAGACCGGATGGAGCGGTGTATCATGCTCTTGAATCTTTTCCTTTGCCCGGGCGAGGTGAAAGTAAAGTGGAAGCGGCGGGAATACAGTGATGAGATTGTGCCGGGTAATGGAAACGAAATTGCCCGGATTTGAGCGAAAACAATGAGAATAGTGAGGAGGAAACTATGAAAATTGCCTTGATTGGTGCCGGTAGCTGGGGGACTGCTCTTGCTTTGTTGCTTGCCGATGTGGGGCATGAGGTTCGTTTATGGGTGTTTGAAGAACCCGGTTCCTCGGAAATCCTGGAGAAGAAGGAAAATGTTATTTATCTACCAGGATTTCCCTTCCCGGAGAATTTGAAGGCAAGCCACGACATAGAGACCTGTATGGATGAGGCGGAGATTGTTCTTACGGTGGTTCCAACTCAAGTGTATCGCCAGGTTCTTCCAAATCTGGTCCCCTTTGTGAAACCCGGTATGGTCTTTCTCTCCGCTTCCAAAGGGATTGAAAACAACACATTGAAGCGGGTCACAGAAATCCTCCACGAGTTTCTGGACCCCGCCGGTGTTCGGCAGATCGGCGTAATATCAGGGCCGAGTTTTGCCAAAGAAGTTGCAAAGAAATATCCCACTGCAGTAACCGTTGCCTTTGAGGATGAGACAATGGCGAAGGAAATTCAGCATGCTTTCGCATGTGACTATTTTCGCCTCTACCGTCATACAGATCTGGTTGGAATCGAATTCTGCGGCGCTTTGAAGAATGTCATTGCACTGGCTTCCGGTATGGTTGAGGGCCTGGGGTATGGCCTTAATACCCGGGCCGCATTGATAAACAGGGGCCTGGTGGAAATCATGCGGATGGGGCTGGTGCTTGGTGGAGACCCTACAACTTTTTCCGGCCTGGCGGGAATGGGAGATCTGGTGCTGACCTGCACAGGGGGATTGTCCAGGAACCTGACAGTTGGCCGGGAGCTGGGAAAGGGCCGCAATATTGATGACATCATTTCTTCCATGAAAATGGTGGCTGAAGGGGTTAAAACTGCCATATCCGTGAAACAGCTTGTAGCAAGAATGGGGATGGAAATGCCGATTTCTGAGAAAGTGTATGAAATCATCTATGACGGAAAAGCACCCGCCGAGGGCGTGGTGGAGCTGATGACCAGGAGTTTGAAATCGGAAAAGGAAATTTTTTAATTACAGTTGCACTTCCACGTGAAAGAAAAGCGTTGCTGGCCAGTTCGTGGCTGCGCTTACAGTTACAGGCAGGGGCGATCAGTATGCTCTCTACCGGGATGGGAATTTCAGATTTTCCAGGTTCGCTTTTGTTGCCCGATTGCACAGCAGTGCTGAATGCGGGTGTGTGTGGTTCCCTGAATCCCGAATATCAAGTTGGAGATGTTGTGCGGCCTTCCGGTGTAGAGGACGGAGAAAGCGGGCTTTGCATTGATGTTCCGTCCGGTTCGGGTGGCAAGCTGGTCACTGTTGTCAGGCCGCTTCTCTCACGGCAAGCGAAACACTCCATTCCCGGGGACGTCGTGGATATGGAGTGTTATCCCCAGGCATCATGGGCAAACGAAAACTCAATTCCCTTCTATTGCGTGAAGGTGGTTTCTGACACGATTGACACGATGCCATTCGTTTCAGCGCATCTGGCCTCACTGAATACCGTTTTACCGGTTTTGACAGAATCTGTGGAAAAAGTTGTGAAAAACCTTGTGGGAAACTCTGGATTCATTTTGGCTTCTCGGTATGCACCAAAAATGGTGCAAGTTGGATAGACTGAATATAATCAGTATATTACGGTTCAAATATTTAATATTTTTCTATGAGATACGTGAATACCTTCCGGCAAAATCTGTTTTTCACAATCAAAAAAATAATGCTGCTTGTGGATGTTCACTTATTACGCAGTTTAAGCAAAACTTGTTAAAAAATATAATTTAGTGAAAAAATATTAAAAAAAATGGAAAAAAAGCTTGCATCATTTTTTCTTCAATGATAGCGTAAAGCATCATTCCAGACAAAGGGGCAGGACCAAGGGTGATTTCAAATCTCAGTAATTTTGATTCAAAAACCTTTTACAGGGACCCGCATTCAGCCAATCCCGTCAAGCAACAATCCCTGTCACTGTCATCAGAGCGAAAATATTTCCTTCTAAACATTATTTGCAATCGAAACCGGATTTCAGCCGCATATACTCTCCTATTTTTGACAGGGGTGCGACTGAAATTCAGTTAGCTAAGTCTACAGTTCGAGCGCCATTTGTGAGCTCGTAGGCTAAATATTGTTTCAGGGGGTTTTACATGAGACGTTTGCTTGGTTTATTCATCGTCACTCTGATGAGTGTTACAGTGTTTGCAGGAAGTACGACTCTCTTCCTGAAGGCAGGACGCATTGATACGTCCGCCAAGGCAATGGCGCGGATCAAGGCCAGAGTTGGAAGTGATCCGTACTATGTGGCGCAATATCCGGCCAGTGAAAAGCGCTTGTACATTGTTCAGTTCAATCGACCCATTGACAGCAACATCAAGGACCTGCTTTCCCGTCACAGTATGAAAGTTGCGGATTATATTCCGGACAATGCCTTTGTGGTCTGGACAACCGGTATGCAGATGAACGCGCTGCAGGATTCGTCCATTCAATGGAAGGGGATCTACCAGCCGGCTTTCCGCATTGACGCCAAGTTGAAGAATTCCAAAGCTGCAACCGTAAAAATTCAGGTTTCTCTTTATAATTTTGTGGACCCCAGAGTTTGCCGATTTGCGCTGGCAGATATGGGCGCTGCAGTTGAAAAGACCGGTAGAACCGGTTGGCAATCTACTTTTCTCGCAACAGTACCGGTGGGTGTCCTGCCGCAACTGGCAAGAATTCCCGGATTAAAGTGGGTGGAAGCCTATGTTGCACCCGAACTCCACAGTATGATGGTGGATGTTCCTGTAAAGGGTGGAGGCCATGGAGCAAAGAATGAAGCCTCCCGCAACATCATGAATGTTGACGCTATGTGGAACGCAGGTTACACCGGTGCTTCCCAGATTGCAGCTGTTTGCGACACGGGTCTGGATGTTGGTAACATGGATTCCATTCACCGTGATTTTTATAAAGACACAAATAGTGATGGCCACAACGACAAGATAGTGGCAGCTTATGCCCTTGGTAGAACCGGTGACTGGAGCGATGATTCCGGCCATGGAACGCATACAGCCGGTTCTGTCCTTGGAAATGGCACAAAGTCCAATGGTCGTTTCAGGGGGATGGCATATGAGGCAAGACTGGTTGAACAGTCAGTACTGGATTCCAGGGGCAGTCTGGGCGGCCTTCCGTCCGATTTGAACGATCTGTTTCAACAGGCTTATGATGATGGGGCACGTGTTCACTCCAATTCATGGGGTGCATCGGTTGCCGGTCAATACGACACGTCTGCGGAGCAGGTGGACCAGTTCGCGTGGAATCACAAAGATATGGTGATTACTTTTTCCGCCGGTAACAGTGGTGTTGACAGCAACCGGGACGGCGTGGTGGATATGGACTCCATGGGCTCTCCGGGTACGGCCAAAAACTGCATCACTGTGGGCGCATCCGAGAGTAATGTGAATCAGAACGTTGGATACTGGGGAACATGGTGGCCTGACAGCTATCCCACTGAACCGATTAAAAGCGACAATGTTTGCGACAATGCAGATGGAATGTCGGCTTTCTCCAGCCGCGGCCCCTGCGATGATGGCAGAATAAAGCCGGACATTGTGGCACCGGGCTCAAACATTATTTCTGTCCGTTCTCAGGATTCCGCTGCCGATACAGGTTGGGGAGTCTATGATGACTGGTACCTTTATGAAGGCGGCACATCCATGTCCAACCCGTTGACAGCTGGGGCGGCAACGGTGGTTCGTGAATTCTTTATCCAGCACGAGGGGATTACTCCCAGCTCGGCCCTGATCAAAGCTTCCATGATGAACGGTGCCTATGATATGTATCCGGGCCAGTATGGGACCGGTTCCACTCAGGAACAGCCCAGCACGAGACCCAACAGTGTGGAAGGCTGGGGTCGAGTAGACCTTGGAAATACTTTTCTCCCATCTGCACCGGTACAGATGAAGTATGTTGACGAGGGAACCGGCCTGAACACAAACGGGACGAAGACTTATTCCTGGGACGTTTCCGATGGATCCGTTCCCATGCATGTGACGCTGGCATGGACCGACTATCCGGCATCCACTTCGTCCAGCAAGCAGCTTGTGAACGATCTGGACCTGACTGTTCAGTCTCCCACCGGCACAACCTACTATCCAAATCATCTCAGTAGCGCGGATCATACCAACAATGTTGAAACTGTGGATATTGCTTCTCCGGTGACGGGGACGTACACAATCACTGTGAAGGGGTACAACGTACCTCAGGGGGCACAGCCCTTTGCACTGGTAGCCCACGCAGGCTTCGGTACATCTGCTCCAGACACGACACCACCGGTTATTACCGGCATTTCCGTGAATCCTTCCTTTGACAGTGCAATGGTAACATGGACAACCGATGAAGCAGCTACTTCCACAGTTGAGTATGGAACCAGTTCTTCCCTTGGTCTGACCGCGGCACCTGGTGGTTATGTAACCAGCCACTCCGTAAACTTGAGCGGGTTAAACGCTGAGACAACTTACTATTATCGGGTCCGATCCAAGGACAGCTCCAATAATGAATCAGTCAGTGGAACCTCCACATTCACAACAACAGCGGAGCCGGTGACACCGACCAGTTTCAGTGATGACATGGAGAGCGGAAGCTCAAAATGGACAACGGCTGCGCAGGGTTCCTCTCCGTGGGCGATTGTTTCCTCATCTTATGTCCATTCGGGCAGTCATTCATGGTTCAGTGCAGATGAGCCCAGTGTTAAAGACGATATGCTTATGACGCAGGAGATTGACCTTCGTTCAGCATCCACTGCGACGTTGACGTTCTGGCACACTTATTATCTTGAGAATACTTATGATGGCGCTGTTGTTGAAATTTCCACTGACGGTGGTAACACTTTTACTGATCTTGGCAGCCACATTACTACAGGTGGATACA
The DNA here is from genome assembly GCA_965546895.1 of uncultured bacterium. Taxonomy (GTDB): domain Bacteria; phylum Acidobacteriota; class Holophagae; order Thermotomaculales; family Thermotomaculaceae; genus UM-FILTER-49-7. The sequence continues at coordinate 572 of CBEUWV010000039.1, read as the reverse complement.
CAGGAACTATTTCAACCAGCTATTCATCCCCCATCGGTGGACGTCAGGCCTGGACAGGTGGCTCACTTGGTACGATGACTCAGGTTACTGTTGACCTCGATTCTTTCACCGGAAACAAGGTGATTGTACGTTTCAGGATGGCATGTGACAGTTCAGTCAACAAGACCGGCTGGTATGTGGATGATGTTACAATCGCCTCTTCCGGGAGCACACCGGCCCCGACGATCGACAGCTTCAGCGCCAGCCCGACGACCATTACCAGCGGCGGCAGCTCGACGCTGAGCTGGACGACGACCAATGCTACGAGCTGCACCATCAACGGATCTTCCGTTGCTGTGGATGGCTCCATGACGGTGAGCCCGACAAGCACAACGACCTATACGTTGACTGCAACGGGTTCAGGTGGCAGTGTCAGTCAGGACGTAACAGTAACGGTGAACGCTGCAGCCCCGACAATCGACAGCTTCAGTGCCAGTCCGAGCACTATAACAAGCGGCGGCAGCTCAACCCTCAGCTGGACGACGACCAATGCCACCAGCTGCACCATCAACGGATCTTCCGTTGCTGTGGAT
>CBEUWV010000038.1:0-10154 GCA_965546895.1 uncultured bacterium | reverse complement strand
TCACTCATCACTCATCACTCATCACTCTCCACCCATCACTCATCACTCATCACTCTCCATTCCCCACCCTTTTTGCTTTGAAAAACAACGGGATGAGGTATAATAAAAGCCGACCTCAGAAATTATACAGGGGGAAGCAGATGAAATTGAGAACAATCTTTGTTGTTTGTGCCGTTGTCCTGTTGGCGGTTTCCTGTCACAAGGCCCCGGCTCCGAACCCGAAACCAACAACGCCACCACCGCAACCAAAACCGAAGGCTCAGACGGTGACCGAGTCACCGCTGGATAACAGCGAAATAAATGAAAATGCATTGGGAAACAATACGTTTTCAGGCAAAAGCATTGATGACCTGAACCGGGAAGAAACCCTTCAAGACGTTTATTTTGATTTTGATAAATCCGTCCTGACCGGCTCTACCCGGGACATGCTGGCAAAACACGCAGAGTGGCTCCAGCAGCATCCCAGTGTTAAGATTGTCATCGAAGGCCATTGCGATGAAAGAGGCACAGAACAATATAATATGGCGCTGGGTGACCGTCGCGCCACCAGTGTAAAGAATTATCTGATCTCACTGGGAATTCTGTCAACCCGGATGAGAACCATCAGTTACGGCGAAATGCGGCCGAAAGTCCAGGGCGATGGAGAGTGGGCATGGTCCCAGAATCGCCGATGCCACTTCGTGATCGTAGAGAAATAGGGAGGCATTATGTTGAAATGGATTGCAGCTGTACTTCTGCTCACGACAGCAATGTCCTGCGTGGAGCAGTCCAATCTGACCCAGGACATTACGGATATCAAAAGTCAGATCTGGAGAATTCAAAAGGATCAGGCGGAACAGACCAAGGCAATTGAACAACTTGGGAATAACACTGAAAACGGGGAAGCGGCCAACCGGACCCAGGCGGATATGCAGGCCACCCTGGAAGAAATTAACGGAAACATCAATATTCTGTTTGAACGTGTCCGGGATCTCAATGATAAAATGACCGTACTTCTCGGAAAAATCGTAAACCTGAACGGGCAGGGAAATGTGCCGCAAGCGGGACAAGCCAACAACCAGACTGCGCCCACTCAACCAATACAGCATGCGGGTTCCCCTGACATCGTATTTTCCTCCGCTTATACCAACTACCTGCAAGGCCATTACGACGTTGCCGCCATCGGGTTCAAGGAATTTGCCACCAACTATCCGGATTCAGACAAGGTGGACAACGCCCGTTACTGGCTGGGTCTTTGTTACTACGAACAGGAAAAATATCGTGACGCTATTGCCCAGTTTGAAAAGGTCATCAACGACTATCCGGACAGTGACGTTCTTCCGGCAGCAATGCTTCGCAAGGGCCTCAGCCTGCTGGCGTCCAACAGTATTGGCGTTGGTGTAGTGGAGCTTCAGGATTTAATCAAGAAATTTCCGTTGTCTCAGGAGGCACGGCTCGCCAGAAAAAAATTGGATGAGCTCCGCGTCAAAACCCAATGATATCTCGAATTATCCATGCCCCCGTTCGGGTAGATCTCGCCGGGGGTACGCTGGATATCTGGCCTATTTCTGCCATTATTCCCAATGCCGTGACACTGAACTGCACGCTCAGTGACGGAGTAACGATAAAAATTGAACAAATTTCAGGGCCCAGCACAGTTGTCAATGCCGATACCGGGCTGATTGGACAGATTCATTCCTCCCACCCTGATCTGAGTCTCGCAGTTGCCGCCATGCGTTTCTTCGGTTCCATGACAGAACAGGGACTTAAGGTGACTGTACATTCCAGTGTTCCCCGGGGCTCAGGTCTTGGCACATCATCCGTCATTCTTGCAGCATTGCTTTCGGGTCTCTCCGAAGTGCTTGGAGTCGAAATAACTCCCATGGAAATCATCCGCGTAGCCACTGACATTGAAGCCAGAATCATTTCCTGTCCAACCGGGGTCCAGGACTACGTTGCACCTCTTTTCGGTGGCATGAATTGTATTCGTTTTTCGGCAGGAAAGCTGACTGTCAACCCGATACCCATACCGGATGGATTGCGGGACCGTATGGTTCTCATATTTACCGGCATCTGCCATTTTTCCGGAGCGCCCAACTGGGAAATGGTCAAGGGTTTTCTTGATTCCGGTGAGATCAGAAGCGCGTTCTACCACTTGGCAGATATTGCCAATGCTGCGGTAAACGCTGCGATAGAAGGGAATGTTAACAGCCTGGCCAGACACATGCGGGAAGACTATGACGTTCGAAAATCCCTTCCGGTTGAGCTTCTTCCGCAGACAGACGACCTCTTTTCATTCCTTGAAAAATCAAGCCTTGTGAGCGGATTTCGCATGTGTGGCGCAGCGGGTGGTGGCACAGTAGCCGCCATTGCGGCGAAGGAAAGTGCTGACGCGCTCCAGTTAGAGATTGCTGACATGGGGTTCCGCATACTTGCGCTGAAACCCAAAAGTGGAGGCATAACCATTGAACCTTGATGATGCCTATACCGTAAGCCAGATTACTCGAATCATCAAAGCCCAGCTTGAAGTCCCAGCACTGTCCCGGGTCTGGGTTGTGGGAGAGGTGACTTCTCTATCCCGCTCTCAGGCCGGACACGTCTATTTTTCCCTGAAAGACCAGAACGATACGGTGTTGCCCTGTACCTTTTTTGCCAATTTTGCCAGATCTATGGATTTCAAACTGGAGAACGGCGCAAAGATTTACGTGTTCGGGATGATCACAGTTTATGACAAACGCGGCAGCTATCAACTGAACGTCATGAAGGTCATGCCGGCGGGAGAAGGCGAACTGGCACTGAAGTTGAAACAACTGAAGGAAAAGCTCCAGAAAGAAGGTTTGTTTGATGAAGCACTGAAAAAACCGGTCCCGGCAATCCCGGGAAAAATAGGGCTCATCACATCCCCGGGTGGCGCGGCGATACGGGACTTCATGCGGATGATTCAAAATGCCCCTATGCTTTCGGTCGTTCTGTTCCCCGCGTCGGTTCAGGGCGCGGAAGCGCCATCCACGATTATCCGGGGACTTGAGATTCTGAATGAAATGCCGGACGTGGACACAATCGTCATAACCAGAGGCGGAGGAAGTGAAGAAGACCTGTTCTGTTTCAACGATGAAGGGCTGGCCCGGGCCATTTCCGCATGTAAAACGCCGGTGGTATCGGCCATCGGTCACGAGAAGGACACGCCCATCTCAGACCTCGTTGCCGACCTCCGTCTACCAACTCCCACCGCGGCAGGGCGCCATTTTGCCGAAAACGTACAGGCGGTTCTACTGAAACTCCTGAAGCTCCGCGATACCCTTGTCACTGCGATGCTTCGCCAACGGGACCGAAATCCCGAAATTACAAAATTCTCCATGGTTGCGGAAAGGCTGAGAGACCAGCTGCTTCGTTTTCTCCCGGAGCGCGAACAGCAACTGGATGTTTATGCCGACAATCTTACAGTCGGCATAAAACGATATCTGGACACAAAAAACACACACTTCCATAGCATCGAGAAACGCCTCCATCCTGCACACATGCAAGAGAGAATCGAGGTCTTTCAAAACCGTTTTTACGCCATGTCAGAGCAGCTGATAGCCGGCATAACGGGACAGCTGGACAAATCCGGCCAACAACTGAACGCACTTACAAGAACACTCAACGCGGTAAATCCACTTAACGTACTGGAACGGGGTTTTTCCGCCACTTTCACAAAAGATGGAAGAAAATTGATCCGGAAAGTGGAACAACTTCATATCGGCGATACAATCAACGTCCGTTTTGTTGACGGATTCGCGCTCTGTCATGTACTCTATACTGAGAAAAAGGAGCAATCATGAGTCAGAAAAGCTTTGAACTGAAAATGAATCGTCTGGAAGAAATCGTAGAGGCCATCAATGCCGGGGACCTTACGCTGGAAGAAGCTCTGGCCCGATTTGAAGAAGGCGTCGGCCTTATCCGGGAACTTTCCGCTGAACTGGGAGAAGCCAGAGGGAAGATTACGAAATTTGTGGAGACGCTGAACCAGGAGGTCCCCCTTGATGTCCCGGGCAATTCCTGATCAACTGGAAGAACTGAAAGATTTTTTTGAAAAAGAAGCCGAAGGCATCTTCCCCGGCACTCTTCCCCAGGCTCCGGCCCTGGGGGAAGCAATGGCCTATTCCTATCATGCCGGAGGCAAACGGATCCGCCCCATTATCACCCTGGCAGCCACGAAGGCACTGGGGAAAAATGTCAGACTGGTCATCCCCGCCGCACTTGCAATTGAAATGGTTCATACTTATTCCTTGATTCATGATGACTTACCGGCAATGGACAACGACGATTTCCGACGGGGAAGGCCCACCAGCCATAAAGTGTACGGGGAAGCATTGGCAATACTGGCCGGGGACGGCTTGTTGACAGAGGCTTTCCATGTGGCCGCAGCCGGAATGGATGACAGCATCTCCCCTGCCGGGAAACTCCGATTCATTGAGGAACTGTCCAGGGCAGCCGGAATCCGCGGCATGGTGGCTGGACAGGTAATGGACATGGAGCACCCGGATACCCGGAACACGGAATTTCTGGAACAGCTTCACATGCGAAAGACCGGAGCAATGATTCAAATCTCCTGTCTCGTTCCCGTTCTTCTGTGGGATGTTTCTGAAAATATTCAGATTGCGCTGAAGGAGTACGGGAAAAAAATCGGGCTCCTGTTTCAGGTTGTGGACGACATTCTGGATGAGACTGCCACCCTTTCCCAACTGGGCAAAACACCGGGAAAGGATCGGGAGCAACACAAAATCACATACCCGGCTCTCTACGGACTGGACGGTGCCGCTGAACTCGCCGATTCCCTCCTCCATGAAGCACTTCAGGCACTGGAAGACATTCCGGAATCCGAACTTCTTGCTGGAATTGCCCGGTTCATCGCAAAAAGAAGTCACTGATATGCCCAATATTTTGATCCTGCTGGCCATATCCGTTTCCCTTGCCATGGATGCACTGGCGGTTTCAATCTCCACCTCCGTCTTCCTTGGAGATATCTCCAAACGACAAGCCTTTCGAATCTACTTTCACTTCGGTCTCTTCCAGGCACTCTACCCGGTGATTGGATGGCTGGCAGGAAACACGATCAACGCGCACCTGCTGGGATGGAACAAAATCGTAGCTTTTATTCTGCTCCTTGGCGTGGGAATAAAAATGATCTGGGATACCGTCATTACGGGAGAGGAGACTCAGCGAAAAGACCCGACAAGGGGCTTACTGCTCATGGCGTTATCCACCAGCGTCAGCATTGACGCCCTTGCGGTTGGTGTCAGTTTCTCCCTCCTTGGAATGTCCATTATCCTTCCCGCCATCATAATTGGCATTGTAACTGGAATCATTTCTTATCTCGGGATTCAGTTCGGAAAACGACTGGGACAACGGTTCGGTCAGAAGGTATCCATCGCCGGCGGGTTCGTTCTCATTGCCATTGCTCTGAAAATTCTGCTTTTCTGAAGGCGTCCTGAAAAGGGGCCACTCATTTCTCCAAAAAGCTCTACACCCCCGTCGTCAACCACAGGGAATCCCACCTGGAAGTGAGATCTGTCACCTTTCTCCATTTTCCCTGATTCGGTCCCATGGGACCATCGTAGGGCATAAAAGGCACTTATAAAAATAGATACAAAAGAAACAGGCTTCAGCCCTTTTACAGATCAAGTGAGCAGACAATGATTCTGGCACAACCTTTGCTTTATTGAGGGTGACGACTGAAACAAAGGAGGTCAAAATGAAAAGAGCAACAATTCTTGTACTGGCACTGTTTGTGGTCCTGTCCGTTCAGGCCCGGGACGTAACTTACGAACAAAGCAATGTCTATGTCGGGGTGAGGGCCGGAACCCTGCTGGTAGACAACATGGGGGAAGGCCGGGACGTCAGCTTCGGTGCCATGTTCGGCGTCAAATTCAATGACACGGTTGGAATCGAACTCTCGTACGACAATCAGTTCAACGGAATGTTCGGCACCGGTTGGTCCACCGATGCTTACCAGGCATCGCTGCTCCTCTATCTGCCAGCCACACAGCAGGTTCAGTTTTATTTTGTCGGCGGCGTCGGTCTATACCGATCCAGTTACAACTACTGGGCCAGTGACGGATGGGACGACTATCTCATTTCCGACACCGAGTACACGGATGCCGGCTTCCACGCTGGAGCCGGAATAGACATTTCCCTGTCTCCTAATGTGGCATTAACCCTTGACGGTCGCTATATCTTTGTGACCGAGGACGCCCCCGGAGACAACAACGCCGATGGGCTGCTGGCCACTGCCGGCTTCAAATTCCGCTTCTGAGAGTCCACATCTTCGGGTGCTGGGTATCGTCAAGAGAAAACAGGAAGCAAGTTGCTTCCTGTTTTTTTGCTCAACCTTGGCTTCTACTCAGCACTAACCTGCCAAGCCTTGCACCGCTTTTTTGCACTCCTTTTCTCGATTTCAATAATGAAAATGAGCTATAATCCCGATGGAACGGAAAATTGTCTGCATTACTGGAGCGAAAATAGATGAAACTCTTTTTACTGGTTGTTGGATTCACCATGCTTGTGGAAGGAATAATGCCATTCTTTCTTCCGGAAACGTACCGGAAGGCAATTCGGCAGATTGCGGTCACAAAACCCGCCACACTCCGGCAGGTCGGACTGGCCGCCATTCTCACAGGACTGGTTATCCTTTACATCGCTAAGGAATTACTATGAACAAAGTACTATTGGATGGAAGATCGCTGACACTGAATAATCTCATTGCAATTGGAAAAGGGAAGGCAACGGTCGGCCTCTCCGATGAGGCGCGTGCATGGGTTCAGCAAAGCCGCAACGTCGTAGATTCCATCGTGGCGGAAAACCGTGTCGTGTATGGTGTTACAACGGGCTTCGGCAACTTTGCCACCGTCACGATTCCCCATGAAAAAGTGGAAGAACTGCAGTATAACCTGCTTCGCTCCCATGCGGCAGGCGTGGGCAACCCCTTCCCTGCTGATATTGCGAGAATGATTATGGTGCTTCGGGCCAATGTACTGGCCAAGGGACGCTCCGGCATTTCCCTGGAAGTGCTGGATCTCCTCATTGAAATGATCAACCGGAACGTCATTCCGCTGATTCCGGAGAAGGGCTCCGTCGGCGCATCCGGAGACCTGGCCCCGCTGGCGCACCTGGCCCTTGTCCTCATCGGTGAAGGCAGGGCGAAGCTGGAAGACCAGGAGGGCACGGGAGCGCAAATCCTGAAAATGGCCGGACTCTCGCCATGCCGCCTGCAGGCCAAAGAGGGCCTGGCCCTGATCAACGGCACTCAGGTCATGACTGCCATAGGCGCAAAAGCACTGTATCAGGCAAAACACCTCGCCACACTGGCCGACATTGCTGGAGCCATGACATTGGAAGCCTCCAAAGGCACCGCTACGGCCTTTGATGAGCGGATTCACCTGGAACGGCCCTACACAGGGCAGATCACCTGTGCCGCCAACATGCGCGCCCTACTGCAAGAGAGTGAAATCGCGCAGTCCCACAGAGACTGCGGCAAAGTGCAGGACAGCTACACGCTTCGCTGCATTCCCCAGGTCCACGGGCCGGTTCGAGAAACCATATCTTTTGTCGACAAGATGCTTCAAATTGAAATGAATTCCGCCACGGACAATCCCATGGTATTTGCGGAACAGAACGAACTGGTCTCCGGGGGAAATTTTCATGGGGAATCCGTAGCCTTCTGGATGGACTATCTGCGCATCGCCATCTCGGAGCTGGCCGACATATCGGAGAGGCGCACTGAACGGCTGGTCAATCCGGTACTCTCTGAACTGCCGGCATTTCTTGTGGAAGAAGGGGGACTCAACTCAGGATTCATGCTGGCCCATGTGACCGCCGCCGCACTAGTATCTGAAAATAAAGGTCTGTGCCACCCTGCCTCTGTGGACTCCATTCCCACATCCGCCAACAAGGAAGATCATGTCAGCATGGGAACCATCGCCGCCAGAAAAACACTGGAAGTGGCCGATAATGTGGCCAATGTTATCGGCATTGAGCTCCTTGCCGCCGCCCAGGGACTGGAATTCCTGAAGCCCCTGAAACCCGCAAAGCCGCTGATTCCGGTAGTTGAAAGAATACGGGAAAAAATCGCCCCGTGGGACAAGGACCGCTACATGGCTGCAGATCTCGATGCCATCCGGAACCTCATGGACGACGGAACCCTCGTGGATGCCGCAAAGAGCGTTGCAGGGGAACTGGAATAGCGTACAATTGAGCTTGGAAAAAATTGTTTTAGTGGAGGAAAACCATGAAACGTGAAATTCACCCGCCAACCGGCACAAAGCTTACCTGTAAGAACTGGCTCATTGAAGCCCCGTATCGAATGATTCAGCACAACCTGGACCCGGACAATGCCGAAAACCCGGACGAACTTATCGTATATGGCGGTACCGGCAGAGCAGCCCGGAACTGGGAATGCTTTGACGCCATCCTGAAAGCACTGAAAAACCTGGAACCGGACGAAACCCTGCTGGTTCAAAGCGGCAAGCCTGTCGGGGTTGCAAAAACCCACGAAGACGCCCCCCGGGTCCTCATTGCCAACTCCAACCTTGTGGGTCACTGGGCAAACTGGGATTACTTCAACGAACTGGAGAAAAAAGGCCTCATCATGTACGGCCAGATGACAGCGGGAAGCTGGATCTACATCGGCACCCAGGGCATTCTTCAGGGCACCTACGAAACCCTTGCGGAATTGGCCCGCCAGAACTTCGGCCAGGACCTCCCCGGCACATTCACTATCACCGCCGGACTGGGCGGCATGGGCGGTGCCCAGCCCCTGGCCGTCACATTCAACAACGGCGCTACGCTTATAGTGGAAGTGGACCCCCACCGGATTCAGCGACGTCTTGAAACCGCCTATCTCGATGAAATGGAAACCGACCTGGACCGGGCACTGGAGAAAGTGCTGAAAGCCAAAGAAGAAAAACGGGCGCTCTCCGTGGGACTCTTGGGCAACGCTGCCGACGTCTACCCGGAACTCCTGCGCCGGGGCATCATCCCCGATATCGTCACCGACCAGACCTCCGCCCACGACGAACTCAACGGCTACGTACCTGCGGGGATTTCCTACGAAGATGCGTTGAAACTTCGTGAGAATGACCCGGAAACATACAAGAAAATGTCATTTTCATCCATGGTCAAACACTGTGATGCCATGGTTCAGTTCCAGGAAAAAGGCGCTGTCGTCTTTGACTACGGCAACAACCTGCGGGGGCAAGCGCTGGCTTCCGGGCTGGAAAACGCATTCGCCTTCCCTGGCTTCGTTCCCGCCTACATCCGGCCCCTGTTCTGCGAAGGGAAAGGCCCGTTCCGCTGGGTAGCACTCTCCGGCGACCCGGAAGACATCTACACCACTGACCGGGAACTCAAAAAGCTCTTCCCGGAAAACAAAGCACTCCACCGCTGGCTGGACATGGCACAGAAAAAAGTCAAATTTCAGGGCCTCCCCTCCCGTATCTGCTGGCTCGGATACGGAGAACGGGACAAGGCTGGACTGCTCTTCAATGAGCTGGTCAAAACCGGAAAAGTCAAAGCACCCATCGTCATCGGGCGGGACCACCTGGATGCTGGCTCCGTGGCAAGTCCAAACCGGGAAACCGAAGCCATGAAAGATGGCTCCGACGCCATTGCCGACTGGCCGGTACTCAACGCCTTGGTCAACGCCGTATCCGGCGCCACCTGGGTGAGCTACCACCACGGCGGCGGCGTGGGCATCGGCTACTCCCTCCATGCGGGACAGGTCATTGTCTGCGACGGTACCGAGGCCGCTGATAAGCGTCTGAAGCGGGTGCTCACCAATGACCCGCTGACAGGCATTTTTCGTCATGTGGACGCCGGCTACGAAAAAGCCGTTGCGGTGGCGAAAGCGAAAGGCTGCAAGATTCCGATGATGGATTGAACGCGTCGCGTTCAATCCAAGTGCGCGTGTAAGTGCGTGTGCAAGTATGGAAATGACAGGGCCGCAATTGCGGCCCTTTTTTATTGCAGGCTGAGCTGTTTTTTAACAACCCACAAACATTTCGTTGATTATCAAGTACTCGCATAGTAGAATTATTGCATTAAAGTAATATCGGCGTAGTTCACGTTAAGTCATTATTGGCCAGTATGCTACGTCATTTTGGAGGCATTCGTGAGCACTTTTTCCTTCCTCAGACGAT
>CBEUWV010000037.1:0-10469 GCA_965546895.1 uncultured bacterium | reverse complement strand
TTACTTCGCCGCAGGTACTGGATCTTCAATGGGGGGATGTCCATAGAAGGGATTGCATTTCAATACACGGATAAATGCCAGCGCACTGCCTTTGAGAAAGCCAAAGCGAAGAAGAGCCGTTCTGGCATAGACGGAGCAACTGGGATGGAAGCGACAGAAACGGACATTGCGGGATGCCAGTGGACGGGAGACGGATGACTTGTAGTGGTCCAGAGCTGTGACACTCCATCTGACCATTGTCTGGTTCCGGGGCGGACGGGCATTGTCAGTTAGGATAAACAGCAAAAGAGCGCAAAAAAGCGCCCAGAACAGAAAAAAAAGGGGGCCATGGCCCCCTTTCGGTTTACTTGAACCAGCGTTCGGCATAGGTGGAGATGTATGGAACCTTGGTTCTCTCACCCTTGGAGGCCTTCACCATCAGGAGAATGTGGTAGACCAGTACGCCGAGCCAGAAAAACAATTCAAGAATCATAATGACGCATCCAAGGACAGGAATCACAGAAAGGATCATCAGGATGACAAAGATAACTATTTCTGCCAGAAACAGTGTCAAACCCTGGCGGGCATGGTACTGCACAAATTCATCGTCCTTTTCCGCGAAAAACGGAATCAGACAAAGGATTCCAAAATAGGCCAGGACCACCATCAGAACATTTACTTCGCCTGAGGTTCCGCCCGGTGCCGGGCTTTCGGGTGGGGGGGGCGGCGGTGTCGGTCCTGCGGATGGTGGCGGCGGCGGGGCCTGAAAGTTCCCTTCATTCAATGAAATAACTCCAATGCTCATGTTTTTTTCTCCTCTACACAGTTGATTTGTAAATATCATAAGAAAATCACCTTTTTATGTCAACAAAAAACACATATAATGGTTGTGAGTATGCCCGTGTCCGACTCAGGCAAAACGATTGAAGAGAACGCAGCTCCATGCGAGGGAGATAGATGGAAAACCCACTGATTATCCAGTCTGACAGAACGATTCTGGCTGAAGTTCAGAATCCGGCCTATCCGGAAGTAAGGGGCTTTCTCGGCACTTTCTCGGAGATGGTAAAGTCCCCTGAGTATATTCACACGTACCGGGTCACACCCATTTCACTGTGGAATGCTGCGGCCTGCGGTGTGGGCTATGAAAAGATTGTTTCTTTTCTGCAGAAGTGGAGCAAGTATCCGATTTCACATACACTTTTGAAGGAAATTGAGGAAGAATATCATGCCTTTGGGAAGGTGATTTTAAAACGGGGAGACGGCGGTTTTTACCTGGATATTGCGGATCCGGACACATACCGGCGCGTACTCTATTATGATCCGATGGCGGATCACATTGTCCGGGTATTCGATGGCCGGATTTATGTGAACCCGGCGTCCCGGGGGGACGTGAAACAGGTGCTGATGGAGCTGGGTTTTCCCGCCAGGGACATTGCCGGCTATGAGGACGGTGACCCTCTGGACGTGATGATAGACCCGGAAAAGTTGCGGCTGCGGCCCTATCAGGAAACTGCGGTGGACATCTTTCACGCCGGTGGTTCGGCGGAAGGTGGCAGCGGCGTGGTGGTTATGCCCTGTGGCGCCGGCAAAACCATTGTCGGAATTGGAATCATGGACAGAGTGAGAGCAAACACGTTGATATTAACCACAAATACGACGGCGTTGAAGCAATGGAAACAGGAACTGGTGGAACGAACAAATCTCACTTTAGAACAGGTGGGTGAGTACAGCGGAGAAAACAAGAACGTACAGGCGGTGACCGTGGCGACCTATCAGATCCTCACTTACCGAAAATCACGGGATGACGATTTCAAGTATTTTGAAATTTTCGATTCCCGAAACTGGGGATTGATTATTTATGATGAAGTCCATTTGCTGCCCGCTCCGGTTTTTCGCGCCGTTTCTTCCCTTCAGGCCAAACGGCGCTTGGGACTGACCGCCACGCTGGTGCGGGAAGATGGAAATGAAAAGGACGTTTTTGCGTTGATCGGGCCGAAAAAGTTTGACGTCCCATGGAAAGATCTGGAGCGGCAGGGGTTCATTGCAGAAGCGCAATGCGTGGAGATTCGCGTACCGCTTGCTGAATCGATTTCATATAATTACAGCATGGCGAACAATCGGCAGGCTTTTCGAATTGCGTCGGAAAACCCGATGAAACTGCCGGTTGTTGCGCACCTCCTGGAGAAGCACAAGAATGACAATGTGCTGATAATTGGTCAATACCTGAAGCAGTTGAAGGAAATTTCTAAGCGTTTTGCTATTCCCATCATCACCGGCGCGACACCCCAGAGAGAGAGGGATGATATCTTTGCCTCATTTAAGAAGGGAGAAACCCGTCAACTGGCAGTATCCAAGGTTGCCAACTTTGCGGTGGACCTGCCGGATGCCAATGTGGCAATTCAAATTTCAGGCACTTTCGGCTCCAGGCAGGAGGAGGCTCAGCGGTTGGGACGTGTATTGCGACCCAAACCGGGGTTGAACGAAGCCGTTTTCTACACGCTGGTTACAGATCGGAGCGTGGAAGTAAAATTCGCGCGTAACAGACAGATTTTTCTTTCAGAACAGGGATATCGATACACAATAGAACACGGAGACCATTATGGACTACAAGCAACTGATCAATAAGTTGAGCGGCTCACAACTGCGTGACATAGCGGTTATGAGGGAAATTCAATGTGCCTATCTCGATAACGGAGCAGATCTGGCTGGAAACACAACTGTTTTGCTGAAAACAATTCTGCCCCAGCTCACAAATGAAGACAATATCCGAAACGCCTTTTCAAAACTGAGCCCGGCAGATATTCAGAAATTGAAAAGAATACTGGAAACCAGATCATGCAGTGAGGATGAAGTGGAACATTTTCGCTCTTTTGGATTCTTTGCAATGGACGAAGCCGGCGTCGTTCACTTTCCGAAGGAGGTTGGCGCAGTCATAGAAGAACTGGATATCGGTTCAGATCAGGTGGACCAGAGAGAATTGCTTTGCGGCCATATCGCCTACGCCGCATATATTGCCTTGGCCAATGGAATCTTGATGAAAAAAACCCGATGCCTACACGATCTAACTCCGGGGAAGCGGATGGTGGAATACGTTTCCGAAAGACTGAACCGTGAGATTTCGATGGATGTATTTCCCATTCTGTATGATTTCATGGTGGCATCCAGAAGCATGGTGCCAGGGGAAGGAGAGAACCGGATTCAAATTCCCGAACCTTTACCCGGTCGTGACTTTTTCTACACCAATCTTTTTAAATATATGGCGGCAAATGTCCCCGGCAGTTTATTTTCAGATCTTGTTGCAGCCGGAAAAACCACCGGAGGATGCTCACTGATGGACCGGTCCCGGTACGATTTTCAAGATACATACTGGGAACTTCTTCAGCTATGTGATTTTATTAAGGCTGTTGGTCCGGAACGCTTTGTATTTACTGACATTGCCCTCCAATTCATAGAGGGCAGAAAAGTCACATTTCAGCAGGCTTTTAGAGAAGATTTCTTCGTACTGCCCGGATTTCGAATCCTTGCGGAACAGAATATTTCGGACAAAGTCCTGAACACTCTGACCCGGATAACATTTCTGGAATCCTTTGACCAGGTATTCCATTTCGTGTTCAATTCATGCTCCCTGATTCATGCCCGAAAACAGAATATGGGAGAAGAAGATCTGATTTCATTTGTTGAAGCCCATTCCGCTCAGTGCCCACCGGATCTGAAACTTATGATTCGGGACACCTTTGAAAGATTTGGGGAAGTGAGAATTCTATCGGGATATCCTGTCCTCCTCTGCCGAACAGACCATCTGAAAGAGAGAATTGCCTCTATGGACGAAGTCTCTCGATACATTTTTCATGAAGAAGAACGGCTCATTGCCCTTCAGGGGGCCAAGAAGCCCCGGGAACTGAAACGGCTGCTGGTTGAGAAAGGCCTGATTCCGGAATTGGATGTCAGTGGGGATTTTATTCCACTTCACCGGGTGGACATGAATGACATCACTGATTTCCTCAGAAAGCTCGCAATCCGTCTTGCAGCAGAAGATAGTGACGATCATCCAAAATTGATGGAATTGTTCGACAGACTGCAGATTTCGCCCGAACCCGGGAAGAGCCAGAATTTCCCGGAATTTAGTCCTTCCACACAGACAGAGCATTCCCTGCAAATCGAAAAAAAGGGTACAATGTCCCTGGAAGACAGAATGGAAATCCTTCAGTTTGCCATTGCACGACACTATCGGCTAAAAGTGCTGTACAAACAAAAAGGAAGCACCAAAATGGAAGAACGTATTATTGTCCCGAAATTTTTCGACGGCGATTTTCTGGTGGCATTTTGTGAATCGCGAAATGCAGAGCGTCGTTTCAATCTTTACCGGCTGGAGATTGCCGGCATCATCGTGGAGGGCTGAATTGAAAGCTTTAATCGCACTATTGATATCAGTGTCAGTTGTTGCTGCCCCCGTCCAGGTAAAAACAGTTCACAGTTTCTCTTCTTTCAAAAAAGGAGAGTTGAACGGTGTTGCATTAAATAGCCGTGGCGAAATTGTCATGTCCCACCAGTTGAAAAAGGTGCTATCTCTGAACGAAACCTACGTCTGGGATATGTGCTCGGACGGACAGAATATCTATATTGCTGCTGGAGAAAAGGGCAAAGTTTATCGCTACAAATCGGGTCTGGGAGAAGCAAAACTCCTGACTCATTTCGAAGAGGGAACAGTATATGCAATTTGCCAGTACAGGGGGAAATTGTATGCGGGTTTGTCTCCATCGGGAAAAATATACGAAATTGATCCGGAAACCGGCAAAACGGCCGAAAAACTTGCCTTGAAAAAAGGGCGGTACATCTGGCGGATGATAAGCCATGGGGGTTTTCTGTACATAGCAACCGGTCTCCCCGGCAGCGTCCTGAAACTGGATCGGAATTTCCTGGTAACGGTGTTGGCGAAGGATGTGGACACCCATGTTGAGTCCCTTCTGGTCACCAACAGCCGGATTGTGGCAGGGACCTCCCCTTCCGGGTATCTCTTCGAGATCCACCCGGACAGAAAGCCGTTTCTCCTCACCGATACACCCTTTTCCGAGATCAAGGATATTGTGGAGGTAGGCGGCTTGCTCTACGCGGCCTGTTTCAACGGGAAAGTCAAACAGCAGACTCCTCCCAAAGTGAAACCTGCCCAGGAAGTAAAATCATCTCCCCCTTTGAAAGGCGGTATCGTAACTGTAGACAGTCAAAATGTACCCGAAACCCGGGTAGAGTTTTCAACTATGGCACCTTTTTCTTTTGTCCCGCAGGGCAGAAAAATTCTTGTGGGTACCGGCCACAGCGGAAAATTGCTCACCATTGACACCAGTCGTCAACATGAATTCACCATCTCAGGAGAAGTGGATTGCGGGCAGATTGTTCGCTTTGTTCAAATGAATAATTCCATACTGCTGGCAACGGCCAATCCGGGAGAGATTTACCGGATAGAAAAGGACTTTGCCTTGTCTGGCACTTTCACATCTGTTCCCTTTGATGCCGGGAAGCCAACTCACTGGGGCGCTTTCTATTTTGACAGCAAGGCGCCGAGGGGATCCAGGACGGAATTTCTTGTTCGAGCAGGAAACTCCGCAAGCCCTGACGCGACCTGGAGCAGCTGGCAAAAAATCGAGGATGGGCAAGCACCCGAACTACCCGCAACGACACTGGTTCAGTGGCAGGCGCGACTGATCAGCCAGGACCCCGGAATCACTGCCACGGTAACCGGTGTTCGCTTCTATTACCGGGAAACGAATTTGCCGCCTGTTCTGAAAGCTGTATCAACTCTTCCCTCAGGGGTTTTTGCATCAAAAACTACCGTAAAACTTTTAGATGCATTTATCCCCACCCCGGCTGAAAAAGCCATGAAGAAACTGACCCCGCCAACCGGAACCAAAGTTGGATTCCACCGCGGCATGCAGTCCGTACTTGCACAGGCAAGTGATCCCAATGACGACAAGCTTCGTTACACTTTTGTGCTTGAATCCAGCAGTGGGCGGAAACTCACGCTGGAAAAGGACAGCGAAATTGCACTTTATTCCATGGATACCCACCGCATACCGGAAGGCCGGTATCGGTTTCAGGTAACCGTCTCTGACTCAAAAGAAAACTACCCAGATGCCGGGACAGACTCAGGGAAGGGACGTTGGTTTACGGTGGACCACACCGCGCCCACCATCACTCTTCAGTCCCCGACGGGGGGAAAATTGGCATTTACAGTCCGGGACAAGCTCTCAGTTGTAGCAAAAGTGGAAATTTCAACTGACGGTGGAGAAAAGTGGCAGGAAGTCTGGCCGGACGACGGCATCCCGGACAGCGAAAACGAAAGCTACCATGCAGATATCGCAGGAATTAAGGACGTGATCATTCGCGCCTACGACGACCACGGAAACAGCACCACTGTCCTTGGAAAAGGAGGCATCAAGTGAAATTCAACCGCATTATCCTGATGGTTCTGGACAGTGTCGGAATAGGAGAAATGCCGGACGCAGATAGTTTCGGCGATGCCGGAGCCGATACGCTGGGGCATATCGACCAGATTCGCGGACTCTCTGTTCCAAATATGGAAAAACTGGGGCTGGGTAAGCTCCGGTCTTTTCAGACCATAGCTGAAAAGCAGGTTCCCGGCGCATATGCCACTACCATGCGGGAATGTTCCCCTGGAAAAGACACCATCACCGGCCATTGGGAATTCATGGGAATTATCAATCGCCAGACCTTCCCGGAATACCCAGACGGGTTTCCGGATGAAGTAATGAATGCTTTCACTGAAAAGACCGGTTACGGTTATCTGGGTAACAAACCGGCTTCCGGCACTGTCATCATTCAGGAATTGGGGGACGAGCACGTTCGCACGGGGAATCCCATTGTGTACACATCGGGGGATTCGGTCTTTCAAATTGCCGCAGACGAAGACGTAATCCCTCTGGAAGAACTGTACCGAATCTGTGAAATCACACGAAATGAAATCATGACGGGGAAACATGCGGTTGCCCGGATCATTGCCCGGCCATTTGTGAGAGGCGAAACCGGTTATGTCAGAACGGAGAACCGCCGGGATTTTGCGCTGGAACCACCATACCCCACCGCACTGGACTTGCTGACAGACGCAAAGGTCAAAGTCGGTGCCATCGGGAAGATTGAAGACATGTTTGTGAAACGGGGAATAAGGTATTCCATTCACTCTCACAACAACGAAGAATCCTGCAGGGACACACTGAAAATGATGAAAGGAGAAATGGACAGCGGATTCATTTTTGCCAACCTGGTGGACTTTGACATGCTGTACGGTCACAGGAGAAACGTTCAGGGCTACGGAGACGCCCTTGAGGCCTTTGATCAGGAACTGGAGAAATACATGGGCGAATATCTCCGTGAGAATGATCTTCTGATTCTTACGGCAGATCATGGCTGTGATCCTTCTTTTCGGGGTACAGACCACACCCGGGAACGGGTCTTGCTGCTGATGTACAGTCCAGGACTGAAAGACAATGGCATTTTGGATGAAAGAAGTTGTTTTACCGATATTGCCGCCACTGTTCTGGAAAACTTCGGCATTCCCCATTCTCTACCGGGGAAATCCTTTTTAAGCGAGTTAAAGTGATGGATCCCGTAAGCATTATTCGAAAAAAACGGGATGGTGAAGCACTGACCCGGAAAGAAATAAACTTTTTTATCCGTGGAATCGGACACGGAACCCTTCCGGATTACCAGGCAGCCGCCTTTCTGATGGCCACTTACATCCGGGGAATGAATCCGGAAGAAACCCGATGGCTCACTGAGGCGATGATGAATTCAGGCGAAGTTGTGGACCTTTCCGGCGTCAGCGGGTTTACCTGTGACAAACACAGCACCGGCGGAGTTGGAGACAAAATCACCATGATTATCGCCCCCATGGCAGCAGCCTTGGGACTAAAAGTGCCCATGTACTCAGGCAAAGGACTGGGTCACACCGGTGGCACCATCGACAAACTGGACTCTATCGCAGGGTTTCGTACAACACTGGACACCGATGCCTTCGTCCGGTCTCTCAACGACATTGGCATTGCCAATTCCATGCAGACCGAGACCATCGCTCCAGCCGACAAAAGGCTGTACGCCCTGAGAGACGTCACCGGGACCGTTGATTCCATTCCACTGATTACCGGAAGCATCATGAGCAAAAAACTGGCCTGCGGCGCAGACGGTCTGGTACTGGACGTAAAATTCGGAAACGGCGCGTTCATGAAGACGGAACAGGAAGCACGGGAACTGGCGTCATGGCTGATATCCATGGCACCCATCCGCGACATCAGAGTTTGTGCCCTCATCGACAACATGGATGATCCCCTTGGCTACATGGTGGGAAATGCTCTGGAGATGATGGAAGTTATTGAAGTGCTCAAGGGGAAACAGGTAGATGACCTGATTGAGATCAGCACAGCAATTGTCAGTGAAATGTTGCGTCTCTCCGGTGAAACCGGGAACGTAGAGGACATGGCAAACGAAGTACTGGAGGATGGCCGTGCCCTGGCTAAATTCCGGGAATGGATCGCATACAACGGAGGAAATGCCGCCGTAATTGACGATTTCAGCTGCTTTCCACAGGCAAGTTCCAGCATGGATATTGTAATGGGGAAAGCTGGCTACATTTCCGAAATCCACGCAAAAGAAATCGGGGAAGCCGCAGTATATTCCGGGGCAGGGCGTTTGACAAAAGATGACTCGCTGGATTATGGAGCAGGCATTCAACTGCATGTCCGAAGGGGAGACCGGATTGAAGCTGGAGAGAAGATAGCCACTCTTCATTTCAGCACGCCCCGTATAGATCCGGATGAAATTGCCGAAATGATCCGTAGAGCTTTCAAATTGTCGGAAAAGCCTGTTCCTTCATTGAAACGGATTGTCTCAACCATCCGCCAATAGTATTTGGGGTTGGAATTGAACGGGAATTTGCTTAGAATTGCAGGGTAGAGGAGTAAATTGGATAAGCTTAAATATACAAGGACCTGGAAAAGAGAAGATATCATCGTAAAAATCGGCGAAACCTCTGTGGGAGGACCTCATTTTCTTCTTGCCGCCGGTCCCTGCGCGGTGGAAAACAGCAAACAGATGGCCGGAATTACCGACATGCTCTCCGGCAGCTCCGTGAAGCTCCTTCGAGGCGGCGCGTTCAAACCCCGGACCTCCCCCTATTCCTTTCAAGGTTTGGGAAAAGACGGATTGAATCTGTTACGACAAACCGCCGATGCATTGAAAATCCCCCTGGTAACAGAAGTGACCGACCTGAAACATCTGGACAAAGTCTCCCAATACGCCGACGCGCTGCAGATCGGCTCCCGAAACATGGCGTCTTACGAACTGTTGAAAGAAGTGGGACATCAGCCAAAACCCGTGCTTCTGAAAAGGGGTATGGCCGCTACCATTAGAGAATTTTTGTACGCTGCCGAATATGTGGCCAATGCCGGAAATGAGCAACTGATTCTGTGCGAACGGGGCATTCGCTCATTTGATCCCGCCTTTCGAAATATCCTGGACTTGAACGGTGTGGCACTCTTGAAACATCTGACCCCCTTTCCGGTCATCGTGGATCCCAGCCATGGATCAGGCCGAGCGGATACCGTACTACCGCTCTCACTGGCTGCCGCCGCGGCCGGTGCTGACGGTGTGATGGTTGAAATCCACCCATCACCCGAAACCGCGCTCTCCGACGGGGAGCAGTCCCTGTCTCCGGAAGACTTCCGTATCTGGATGGACAAATTATCCGGTCTGGCGCTCTATCTCGGAAAAACCCTGTAGGCTGCCGATACAATGTGGGAAAAACTGGTAGACCAGTCAACAAACGAATTTTCAGCCGGGCACTCCTTTCTACTGCCTGTGGGTCTTGTCCCGCTCGTACCGCTGGTACGATTCTACTTCCACCTGAACGTGACCGGTATTGAACATTTACCCGCTGACAATACACCCGTCCTCTTTGCCCTGAACCACCAGAGCTACCTGGACCCGGCGTTGCTTTCCTGTGCACTTCCCTCCAAAACACGACGAAATATCTGGTTCATTGCCAAAGACAAGTACTTCAACTCCCGATTCCGCCGCTGGTTTGCAAAAACCGCCCAGGTCATGCTTACCAGCCCGAATATGCGGCTGAGAGAAGCCATTCCCGCAATGGCAGGGATTCTGAAACAGGGCCGTCATCTCGCCATTTTCCCGGAAGGGACCAGAACCCGCACCGGAAAACCTGGTGAATTTAAGAAAACATTTGCCATCATCGCCGTCGCCACCGAATGCCCGGTGATACCTGTAGCAATTAAGGGGGCCTTTGAATCCGCTGAAACCGGAAAGAAACTGCCACGGCGTGTGCCGGTTACAGTCCATATCCTGCCCCCGATATCCACAAAAGGGGTCAACCCCGCTGAGGTAGCTGAAAAAACAGAAAATGCTATCCGAAAAAAGATGGAGGAAATGTAGAAGACAAATTAGTAACGAAAAAGTGTCCTATTTTT
>CBEUWV010000036.1:0-10513 GCA_965546895.1 uncultured bacterium | reverse complement strand
GGGATTGTGAACCAGCCGTGTTTCTCAAAGGCGTAGAAGGTAATGGTAAGAATGGGGGCCAGTGCCAGCACCGACAGAACACCTGCCTTTTTCCCAACCGGCAGGTAGCATGCAAGCACCGGCAGAAAAAGGGTTGTGGACAGGATACCGGACGACAGGTAAAAGGCGTCCTTCAGGGAATTGGAATAAATGCCGAAGAGAAAAGCAAGTCCCGCAGTAAGCCAGACAGCCATTATATTTCGGTTCAATGTGCGGTTTTCCGTCAGGTCGTAACTCAGGGTCATGGCTGCGACGTTGATGCAGGTATCAATGGTGGACATGGATGCCGCAATCAGTCCGATGGCAGCCAGTGCCACAAAAACCGGGTGATGAACTTGGGCAAGAAGCCAAGCCACACCCTTTGTTCCGCTGGTCATTCCGGGGGGGAGGAAAGCAGCTACCAGCAGCGGCATGAGAAATACGAAAATAACCGCGTTCAGTAAAGAAATCCCCATGGCTTTCCTTGCTTCCCGGCCGGTACGGGTGATCTGGAGGCGAATCCAGATGTCGGTTTCAGCCAGCCACCCGGGAAGATAGGCAACGAAGGTCAACACAATAAAAAGGGGCTGAATCCGGTGAAAATCCAGTTTCATCACGGCAGGGTTCACAGGATGGGATGAGAAACCTGCCCCGAGGATGATGATAAAGAACAATGCAACCAGAATGTACTGGCGCACATCGGTGACAATGACCGCATTGGTGCCACTGAAGGACATGTAAATGGCAATGACAAAGGCGATGATGAAAAGTAGTAATGATTGGGATATACCCATGGTGCCTGCGAGGAGCGAAGCAGCAACATCCATCTCCGCTCCGGCCCAGATAATGAAGACCAGCAGAATGGGAATGGCGACCAGTTTCCCGGCTGTCTTTCCAAACTTTCCGGCGATCAGTTCCGGCTGGCTGAAAACGGGGATATTGCGAAGGCGAGGTGCCAGCCATAGAAATATGGCCAGTACAATAATCCAGGGCAGACTCAGAACAAAGAACCCTCCGAGGCCGTACTGGAGAAAAACCTCGATTCCATACACCACACTCCAGCTGATGGACATGAAGGTGGCGGAAAGGGATATCCCGGCGCGAAGCCCGGAAACGGAACGGTTTTCTGTCCAGAATCCGTCCGGATCGGACAGACGCCTGGAAATGAAAGTAAAACTCAGTATCAGGGCAATATAAGTAATAAAGACGATCAGGTAAATGCCTGCGGTACCGGAGGCAAAGTGACTCATGATTGCAAAATCCAGGTGGAAAAGGCCTCCTGATGGAGTGGAGCCGGTTCCTCGTTTCGTTTCATCCATGCCAGTGAAGCGACCATGGCACCATTATCTGTGGAATATTTCATTGAAGGAATAAATGCCTGTTCCCGGAAAGCGGAGAGAAAGCGTTTTCGCAGGTAGGAGTTCGCGGATACACCGCCTGCCAGAATGACAGACTCAAAAGGCGTTTCCTTTTCAAAACGTTTAATTCTGTCAATGAGAATATCTGCGACTGTTTTCTGGAAGGAAGCCGCAAGGCCAGGCAGGTCCAAGGCATCTCCTTCTTCCCGAATCAGACGAAACATGGCGGTTTTGATTCCGGAAAAACTCATATCCAAAGACCGGTCGGACATTCTGGGCCGGGGAAGCGCATACCGATTTTCATCCCCGGTTTCTGCCAGTTTGTCAATTACCGGTCCGCCGGGATAGCCCAGTCCCATCATTTTGGACAGCTTGTCGAAGGCTTCCCCTACAGCGTCGTCCCGGGTACGGGCGAGCAGGGAGAGTTCCCGGTTTTCATCAATTCGAAAGAGGTGAGTGTGACCACCGGATGCCACAAATGCGGCTGCCGGAAAGCGGATAGCATTGCCGAATTCAATGAAAGCACTCTGAATATGGCTTTCAATATGATTCAGTGGGATCAGCGGGACGCCGGATGAGAACGATAGTGCCTTGGCAAAGGAGAGCCCCACAAGCAGAGAGCCCAGTAATCCCGGGCCAACAGTTACACCAATGAGGTCGATGTCATGAATGGTTTTATCGGCCTCCTTCATTGCTTGCCGGTACACGGTGCGGATGTTCTTGACATGTTCCCGGGATGCGAGTTCCGGCACGACACCCCCGTATTCGCTATGGACCGGAATCTGGGATGATACAATTGAAGAAAGAACAGTTGTCCCGTTTTCTACCACAGCAATACAGGTATCGTCACAGGAAGATTCAATACCAAGGGTGCGGAAAATGTCTGCCATCAACCAACTCCGTAATGGATCGCGGTTTTGTGATGAATTTTTCCATTTTCCCCGATTACAACCTTTATGTGTCCCACCCAGATGCCGCCCCAACCGACCTGGTGGATCAAAGTGGTCCAGCCTTTGGGTGTGGAAACCAGCAGGGGACTGTCCATGAATGTGTGGGAATGGCCGCCAACAATCACATCAATTCCGTTCACCTGTTGAGCCAGTTGGATATCCCCCGGCTCTTCACTTGCGCCGTCGATTCCCAGGTGAGACAGGCAGATTACAAGGTCACAGTGCTCAACATCCCGAAGCTGCCGGACGGTTTTTCTTGCTGCCGTCACGGGGTCACCGTATACAAGTCCCAGATGGTGGTCCGGTGTGACAAGGCCTTTAAAAGTGACACCCAATCCGAACACACCGATTTTAGCCTTTGCCCTGTTCACAATGGTGTAGGGCTTTACCCGGGTGCGAAGCAACGGGTTTGTGATGCTGTAGTTGGCATTGACCATTTTGAAATCACACTTTTGCATGGCGGCCAGCAATTTGTCCACGCCATTGTCAAAGTCGTGGTTTCCGAGGGTTCCGATGTCATATCCCAATTCCGACATCAACTCGAAGTCCAGTTTACCTTCGTAGTAGTTGAAATAAGGGGTGCCCTGGAATACGTCACCTGCATCTACAAAAAGGGTGTTCTGGTAACGGTTGCGGAGCTTCTTGAAGATGGTGGCTCGTCTGGCGTAGCCACCCATGCCAGGATAGCGCCGATCTGTTTTCGGGAAAGGATCAATGTGGGAGTGGATATCATTGGTGTGAATGATATGAAGGGTGTTTTCTTTGGGGAACAACCAATCCATTGGTCTCGCAAGTGCAGTGGTCCCCGCCATGAGGCCCATGCCCTTGATAAAATCTCTTCTTTTCATTGGATGATAATCCTCCCTTCAATCTTCGGGTGGATGACCCGATGCTTTTTTACGTAGGAAATGAGGGCTTCACGGAGCAGCACGTGGGTGTCCTTGATGAGCTTACCTGTCCACATGGACTCAAGTTCACCGCCTCCTCTCAGCAGGTAATCAATTGTGGCAACGGTGTATGTTTTTTCCGGATCGAATTTTTCCTGTCCAATAGTTGCGTTAACAATGCCACCGGTGGAAACTATGGTCATACCGGAAACAGGAGTGCCGCCCTTTTTAACAATTTCAGTGATCATCCCTTCGACCTGTTCGCCTGTGAATCTGGCCAGGACAATACGGTTTCCAAAGGGCATTAGCTCAAACATGTTTCCGACCGTAATATTTCCTTTGTAAACCGGTGATCTGAGACCGCCGTTGTTTGTGATGGCAAAGTCTACGTGTCCAAACTGCCGGGCTGTACCGAGGATGACATCTGCCACGAAGTTACCCAGCAGGCTTTCCGGATTTCCCCGAACCATATCCACCTCTGCTTTTCCTATCACCGTGTTTACCTCTTTTTCAAGCTGTTCCCGGTACGGTGCAATCGTTTTCTCAATCGCCGGATCATCGGGGATTTTTGAGGTGACAGCTGTGTGGGTTGCCAGAGCCATGGATGCCTTTGGTGCTGGAGTTGAGACCAGAGGGGCCTGGCAGGAGATTGTGGCAAGCAAAACCGCAATCAGGGTCAGTTTTAATTTGTTCATATGGGCTCCTTTGCATTTGTTTCATTTGGATAGGGCAAGGGGTCAGTGAGTCCGGCTTCCCGGAAACCTTTGAGGCGAAGCTTACAGGAATCGCACCGACCACAAGGGTCACCGTTTTCATCGGGACTGTAGCAGGTGCTGGTCAGGGAGTAATCCACACCGAGTTCCATGCCTTTTTGAATAATTTCAGCTTTTTTCATCCGGGCAAGGGGAGTGTGGATAATGAAGCGATTTCCCTCATCCGCGTATCGGGTTCCCAGTGTAATGGCAGACTCCATTGCCTGTATGAATTCAGGTCGGCAGTCCGGATAGCCACTGTAATCCACTGCGTTGGTCCCGATGAAAATATCCTGTATTCCGTTCACTTCACAATACCCTGCAGCCACAGCCAGAAAAATAGTGTTTCTGGCTGGGACGTAAGTGATGGGAATACTGCCTCCAATACTTTCCTGAGGATTATCCGGTACTTCAATTGCCTGATCCGTCAGGGCAGAACCGCCGATACTGGTCAGCGGGACATGCATTATGATATGAGGAATGTTATATTTCTCGCAGAGTTTCCTGGATTTTTCCAGTTCTATCCGATGGCGTTGTCCGTAGTCAAAACTCATGGCGGTGACAGCAAAACCCTGATGAAGGGCAATCGCCAACACGGTTGCTGAATCCAGCCCACCGCTTAGCAAGATCAATGCTTTCTTCAT
The DNA here is from genome assembly GCA_965546895.1 of uncultured bacterium. GTDB lineage: Bacteria > Acidobacteriota > Holophagae > Thermotomaculales > Thermotomaculaceae > UM-FILTER-49-7. Next base: position 5,904 of record CBEUWV010000036.1, on the reverse strand, counting down.
GAAAAAATCCTCCGTGACTGCATGCTACTATACCGAAAAACGGCTACTCATGCAAACACAAGAGTTTCACCAATTCCAGCTGGAGTGTACGGCTCTTGTCTTTGGCATACCAGAGCTGGACCTGCTTTACAAAATCCTCATGGCTTTCGTCCGGCTTTGTTTTATGTATCCGAAGCAAGTCCTGGGCCGGTGCGGGGCGGGGACCCCAATCCCATTTTATTTTCAGAGTATTAGCATTCATGCAGACAAGTTTTGGGATTGAACGCCCGCCATTGGTCAGAAATGCATCCATAATGTCCGGATTTTCATCCCGAAGGAGAATTTTCAGAGAGATATGACTGCTGATATCTGCCATTTTTGCGATGATTGGCAGATTCTGCGCCGCGTCTCCGCACCAGGCTTCAGTGAGGACAAGCCAGATCAAGTCGCGTTCAAGGTTTTTCAGCGTCTGGACTGTTTTTGTTGTAAGTTTTGTTGTGCGGTCAATTCTGGACATACGATGTACGTTGAGCCGACTGTACTCCAGCATTTTCTCTGAGTGATTGTTCCCGGTGGTTTTGTTCTGTTCCAAAAGGGAGTCAATCAAGTCCCGGTATTCGGAGTAACTGAGTGCTTTTTCCAGTTTTTTTTCTGTCAGTTTGTTCACTGGTGTTATTCTCCCTGTTCCCTATGCACTGGGAATCATCTTTGCGCCGTGGCTTTTAAGATAGGGAACGACCTTATCAAAATTTACAGGTGGATGCTCTGCTGATCTCAACTGTGTAGCACGGGCGGCTGCATGCTGGAGAACGGATATGTAATCCCCATCGCGGGTATTGACATCTGCTCCGGCTCTCACCAGAACCTGTACGGTGGAGAGTGAACCACTTTCCACTGCGTGGATCAGCGGAGTCCAGCCCTTCTTGTCCCTGAGCTTTATATTTGCGCCTTTTTTTAAGAGAAGCTCAGTGAGTTTAAGATTACCGCTGCCGGCGGCAATCATCAGCGGGGTCATGCGACGGATTCTTTCCCTGACATCTACTTCTGCTCCTTTATCCAGCATAAGGCGGACCAGTTGCAGTTTACCTTTTTCTATTGCCAGTTGAAGAGGGTGCCAGCCGACATACCCTCCTTTTTTGGGAGCGAGAGTCAGTTTGGCTCCCCGTTGAATCAACAGTTCGGCAATATCATCATTCCCGTTTTCAATGGCATACATCAGAGCCGTCCAGCCCTTCTTTTCTCCCTTGTCCCGTGTATTGATATTGCAGTGCGCGTCCAGAAGTTTCCGAACTGCATGCATGTCACCGTTTCTCGAACAGTACAGCAATGCTTTCTGACCGGAATAATTCTTTGCAACATACAGGTCGCCCAGGTCAATCAAACGGTCTACCTCTTTCTGATTCCCTGCCTTGACGGCGGCTGTCAGCTCCGTGTTGATATCGCCTGCAAAGGTCTGAAATGCGGTTATTGCCAGTACGGTCCCCATAACAAAAAAAGACAGGTAAGAATGTGGTTTGCGCATATTTCTGCTCCTTACACAGTTAATTGAATTCTGAATTTTCGCGGTGTTTATCCCGGCATTCACTGCAATAAAATGCAGGGCCGCTCCAGTCGGTTAACTCTTCTTTTCCGCATGAAAGGCACCTGCGGTTCTTCATTTCTTTCACGAGACGGATTTCATCCAGATGTTCCTCCAGGAAAAGAGGGGGAAAGTCAAACAGGTCCGTGCTGTTGAGGAGCTTCTGAGAAGTCGGATAGACGTTGCCCAGGCGTCGAAGTGCTGTCAGGAGAGTTCGTTTCCCCATTGCTCTCACACGTTTCAAGACAGGCATGTAGTCAAAGTCACCGGCCAGCAGCACGGCTACATCAATGGTGTCAGGGAGGGACGCATAGTGCATCATGGAAGTGGAAAGGGCAATGTCCACGCATTTCTCCTGTGGTGATATGGAAGATTGGTTCTTGAAATCGATTTCATAAATCTCCGCTTCAAAATGGCATTCTTTTCTAAGGTAATCGTAAAAGGCCTCCTGGGGTCCCGGATCAAAACCGGGTTTATTGACGGGGATTGATCCGAAGAAACAGGTTCGTACAATGTCGATTTCCTGTTCACTGGCCGAAGCTAGATGATTGGAGACTACCAGGGGAATGTTTTGATAGTTTATTTTGAAGCCGGGATCATTAAAAGCGGTTACAATTTCTCCCTTGTTGTGAAAAATCCAGCTTCCATCTATAAAAATCATTGTTTTCAATGTCATTGTTCACCTCGTTTACTATAAATTAATTCATTTTATTTGCGATTTAAATTTTCAAAGAGCCGATAAAGCTATTTCATAATGTACCCATTTTCCGGTAACCGGGCAAGTAAAAATCAGAAACTTGAGCTCTTGAAATGGTGTATGAGATGGGTCATTTCATCAATGGAGTGTATCCGATTAAGGCTGGCTCTCAGTTGCTTGCCTCCCGGAATGGAACGGGAATACCATCCGGTAAAGATTTTCATCTTGTGGAGCGCGAGTTTTTCAGGATAAATTCCCGTCATTTCCAGGAACTGTTTCTCCATGATTGAAAGAAGAAGAACAGGTGATATCCTGGTTTCGGAAATGAGCTCCGCGAAAATCCAGGGTTTCTTGATTGCTGCCCTGGCGATCATGACGCCGTCACAGCCTGTGTCCAGCATTCGCTTCAGACTTTCGTTGTCTGTGATGTCGCCATTTCCGATAACAGGGATTGAGAGCATGGATTTCAGTTGGGCAATCTGATCATAGTGGATAGAACCGCGAAACATTTCTTTCCGTGACCGTCCGTGGAAAAAAATCCCGTTGACACCATTTTCTTCTGCCATTTTTCCGAATTCCGGGAATACCAGTGACTCCTTGTTCCAGCCGGAGCGAATTTTGATGGTCAGGGGAATGGAAATGTTTCGCCGCACAGCTGAGATGATAGATTCAGCAAGTTTCAGGTCTTTGAGAAGGGCAGAGCCACTGCCGTGGCGGGTAATGGTGCTGGAGGGGCAACCCATGTTGATGTCCACTGCATCCGCCCCAGCCGTTTCTGCAATTTCTGCGGCTCTCGCCATACGGTCCGGTTCTTTTCCGACAATCTGGAAGAATAGTGGCTTTTCCTCTTTCGTAAACCTGGCCATGTGCAAACTCCGCTCACAATTTCGTGTGTACGCATCAGAGGAAATCATTTCAGTGAACATGGCACCCACTCCCCCGAATGCCCGGACGATTCTGCGAAAAGGACCATCCGTTATATCCGCGATTGGAGCCAGAAATGTTGCCGGGCTCACAGTGAGCGAACCAATTGTTACTGCTGATGGGACTTGGCAGTTTTGACCTGCATTCTGGAATTCCGGGATCATAATCCTGTTCTTTTCAGGGGCGGTTCTTGTAAATCACGCGACTGAACATGGGAAGATATGGAGTCCAGTCCGGATGATCTGACTGAACATCTGCTTCAATGGCCTGGCGCATGGCGTTGAGTTTGGCATCCATATTATCCAGACTGTTGACCATCAACGCTTCCGGGGTCTTGGGTCGCTTCGGAGAGCCGAATTCCAGCTCACCATGATGAGACAAAATGATGTGTAGCAGATGAAGTCGAATGTTGTCCGGGAAATCCGGAATCTCCCGAATGCGGGCTGCGATATAGTCATATTCAATTGCAATATGCCCCAGAAGCCGCCCCTCAGTGGAGTAACTGAATTCACGTTGATAGGACAGTTCCCACAGTTTCCCCAGGTCATGGAAAAGCAGTCCGGCAAGAACAAGGTCTTTGTTGATAAATGGGTACACGGAGCTTACCTGATTTGCCAGTTTCAGCAGGGTTACCAGATGTTCCAGATACCCACCCCTGTACGCATGGTGCAGACTCTTGGCGGCCGGAGCAATCTTCGCAAGTTCTACAACATCCGGATCGTTGTATATATTTGTTGCAAGTTCCTTTAAAAACGGGTTTTCAAGGTCTGTTTCAATGATCTGGCGAATTTCATTCAGCATGTGCTCCGGCGGCTGTTCACTTACCGGGAAAAAAATAGAAGGATTTTCTATTTCATCGTCATTTGCTTTTCGAAGTTTGGTAACCACCATCTGTAACTGGTTGTTGTATAACTGTATCCGGAAGCGAAGTTTTACAAAGTCTCCCGGTTTTACGGTGTCCACTGCCGCCTCGAAGTTGTCCCACATCATGCCAATGATATCACCGCTTGAGTCACCGAATTTCAAAAAGAGGTACTGTCCCCCATTTTTCTTGTCCCGAATTGCAAGCAGTTTGAGCAGATAAACATCATCACCCTTCCAGTCCGGCTTCAAATCCTTTATAAATGTATGTTCCATTCAGACAATCTCCTCTTCCAGAATTTCGTAGTAGTCAAGCTCCATCCCCTTTTTGACCGGCCGAGTCGGAATTTCCTTTATCCGTATTTTCAGCCGTCGCCTATGGAGCGGTAGCTGCAGAATATCATCAGCCTTCACCTCACGGCCGGGTTTAGCCAGGGAACCATTGAGCAATACCCGCCCGGATCGAACCAATTCGTTGGCTACAGATCTGCGTTTTACAATCATTGTCTTCTTCAGAAATAGATCCAGTCTCACAGGTCTTCCGGCTTTACATCCACCCGCGTATAGAATGTTCCCTTCAGTTTCGCAATGAATTTTTTAATGGCAGCATCTATCTGCGGCTCCCGTATCTTGCTTCGGATATCTTCTTTAACATCTTTGAATGGACGGGGCTGGGGTTTATTGACTTCAGTTAAACGGACAATATGAAAAGAGCCGGGAATATCTATTACTGGAGAAACTTCCTCAAGTTTCAAGGACAGCGCGGCTTTTTCCAGTTTCTTGTTCAGATCGCCCTTCTTCAGATTCTGCATTTCACCGTTGTAATCTTTGGAGCCTGCCTCAGAATATTTCTGGACTGCTTCACCGAATCCGAGCTTGTTCGTGATAATAAGTTTCCGACACTCTTTCATTTTTGCAAGTACACTGTCCCTGTTCAGATCATTGTAGAACATCACTATTTCCTGTAGGGAGTAAGTGAATGGCGATTCATATTCACTCTGATGCTGGGCATAATATGCTTGCATCTCAGCGTCGTCCACTTGAATTTTTCTGACAACCAATTGATTGATGACTGTTCTGGCCGTATTTTGAGTTTTCTGATTTTCTTTAAATTCTTTCAGTGTCATTCCGGTAGATTGCATCAGCGCATTTTCCAGCTGTGCTTCTGTCTTGAAGTTGTTTTCTTTTAACAGTTGCTGAATAAACCCTTCGATTTGTTCATCCGTTATACTGATACCTTCCTGTTTGGCTTTTTCCAGCAGCAGGAGTTCTTCGAATTTTTCCTCAATGACCTGTTTCTTCAGAGTGGCTATCTGTTTCTGGAGCTCGTCCCCGGTGTATTTCTGGAAAAGGGCCGAAGATCTGGCATTATAAATTTTCTTTAAATCAAGCAGGGTGGTGGCCCGGTTGTTGACGATGATTGCGATTTTCTCTACCACCTTTGAAAGGCCAATAGAAGCGGGTGCCAATACAATCAATAGAACGAGAATCAGTGCGCGTTTTGTCATTCTTCCTCCCCATGGGAAACGGGAAACTTCCCGCTATAATTAAACACCAGAATACGATCCGGGTAAACAACAATTCGTGATTTCTGCAGGATCTCTTGTGTTTTCTGTTTTATGAGATTCTGTAAGCGTTGTGTGGTCAGTTTCTCACGAACTGTGTCTTCAACTTCCTCAAATGGCAGTTTTCTTGGAGCCAGTTTCGTTTTTAATTTCAATAAGTTGTAAGAAACAGAAGCTCCAAGTTGGGTCTGGATGATTTTGGACACCCTTCCCGGTTTCAATTTTTCCAGAGTTTTCAGGAATGGGTCCGGGATTTCACTGGACTGGAAGCAATTTTCTTCAATCGCGATATCCTGGTA
>CBEUWV010000035.1:0-10699 GCA_965546895.1 uncultured bacterium | reverse complement strand
ATGCCGAAGATGGCGACTCAAAATTGATCTTCTCTTTTGCACACGGGCAAAAGGGAATTTCAGCGGTATGTATGAATTGTCACGATTCCGATGTAATGAACTGGGAAAGCGGTGAACACGCTCTTGCAGACGTAAACTGCACCGATTGCCATCGAATTCACCAGCCACGGGCCGAACTGAATCAATCGGGCGTTTCCCGGATTTCTGGTAAACAGCGAGGGAATCATCCTGCTTCATTGAAGGCCAGAGACCCGGAACTTTGCCTGAACTGCCACAATACAGTCGCGGCAAAGATGAATCTGATGTCCCACCACCCGATTAAAGAGGGGAAGATGACCTGCGGAAGTTGCCACAACCCCCATGGATCAGATTCTGAATTCATGCTGAAAAACAACGGCAGGGATATCAATGATTTATGTTTGTCCTGCCATCCCCAGTATCAGGGGCCGTTCGTTTATGAGCATGAGGCTGTGGTCGAATCCTGCACGATTTGTCACGATCCCCATGGTTCGGTTGTGGACAATCTTCTGGTAAAAACTGAACCGTTCCTCTGCTATCAATGCCATCCGATACACACATCCATTCGTGTTCACCGGGATGTTCAGGCAGCCGCAGGGGCAAAATGCTCCTACTGCCATCCACAGGTTCACGGTTCCAATATGGCGCCGGGCCTGGGTGTCCGGTAAGGGAGGAGGCGATGATGAAAGCTAAACTACTCCGCTATGTTTTGTTGCCGATTGTTGTTATCTCAACAGCCTGCTGGTGGGCGTCTCCAGCCTTTGCCGGCTCCGGTGATGAACCGGCAGTTCAGTTGAAGATTGATACCGGTCTGATGTGGGGGAACACCTCCGACAATCCGGCTGTTCCGGGTGAGTATTTCACGTTTGACGATTCTCCTCGACTGACGTTCGCACTGGATTCCAGTGTAACGGCACAGGACTGGTTTGCCGTTACGCGTTTTTCCTGGGATCACGTGGATGACAATGACCTCGCCGTGGACTTCGGCTGGAAGGACCAGTTATTTATTTCACTGGACCATCAGGAGTTTCGGCATCGAATGGTCCAGGATCCTATGAACCTGGGTGTAGTCGTTGACTTTCCTGAGCTCCAACTTGTACCTGTAAACCCTGACGTTCAACCGGGAACGGATTTGACTGAAACCAATGTGGCTGTTCGCTACACTCTCCCAGGTCTGCGCAATCTTACCCTCCATGGCAGCTACGGCTCCCGGCTGCGCAGTGGCAACCTGCCAGTATATAGCCTGAACTCCCACGCCAGCACCTGGTCTGTTTACGGCACAGCTACTCCCATTGACCAGCTGACCCAGGACTACACCGGCGGGGCGACCTGGAAAATTGGCAGATTCGTGGTTGACGATACGTACAGCTATCGCCGTTTCGATGCGAGGGACACTGCCGATACTTTGATTCCCGGTCTGGAACAACCCTTCTCGGATGCACCGGATTTCAAGAAATGGCAGAACAACCTTTCAACCAGGGTGACATTGCCGCATCACACAACTGTCTTTGCCAACTATGTTACTTATAATGTAGATAACTGGTATCTACAACAGCAGATGGGCGTGAACGGAATGAGCTATGATTCGTTCCAGGTACAGGTTCATTCTATTTTGACAAGAAGACTTCAATTCCGGGGGTACTATCGAACGGAAAGCACAGACAATGATGTCACCAAATGGTACAACCCGGCTGTTCCCTCTGCGTTGAGCCGGGATGTGGACACCTACGGCGCCTCACTGATTATCCGGCCTTACAGTGGCGCAAGCGTGAAGGTCAAGTATGAGAACAGGGAAATTGACCGCTTAACCGGTACCGAGGACCCTCAGGTTCACCCCAACAAAACGTCCAGGGACCGGTACCAGGTCACATTTAGTTCGCATCTCATGAAAAAGGCACGGGTTCGCCTGGAATGGCGGCGCGATGAAGTGGACAATCCTTTCGCAAACCTCCGGTATGCCAGTGAGGCGCTGAATTATGGAGAAACCTACCCTGAACTCAGCTCCCTTGCAACCACCAATGACCGCTACCGGGCGAAGGTGGATGTGTCACTGACAACAAGGACATCCGGGACAATTGAATTTGAATATGGGGACGCCAGCTATGATACCACGGCTGGGACAGCTCAGTGGGACGAGGATTACACACTGGTTACACTGACGTTGAACTTTGTCCCCACGGACAAACTCGGGTTCTATATTTTCCTGTCTAATGAATCCGGTGATGCTACAACCTGGCTGGCACCGGATCTGTCTGATTTTGAATTTGTACAGGACGGAGTCTGGACCACCGGGAAAGTCCCTTATTCCAACGATTTCTCGAGCATTGGTGCCGGATTCAACTTCAACGCGTCTCATAATTTTGACCTGACCGGCACGATTTCTTACGTGGACATGAGTGCGGGTTCTGATACTGCGCTTCTGGTGCCATTCGGTCTTACGGATTGGGATGCTTATTCCAATCACGATTCCAATTACCTGAATGTTACGGTAAATGCTGATTACCGGCTGGATAAGGCCTTAAGCATCGGCTTTCGTCTCGGCTACGGCGATTACCAGGACGATTCCATCTACGTGCGGGATTTGACCGGCAGCGGATTTTACGGGGTGCTCAGCTTAAGCTGGAGAAACTGAACAATGAGGGGGGGCTGACGCCCCCCTTTAATCTCTTGTCTTCGAATGAAGGAAATTATGAGAAGTCTTATTTTATTCATAATGCTTTCCCTGTTTTCGCTCTCAGTTTCTGCCCAGGAACCGGTCGGCATCTGTTACGCTCCGGGGAAATTAATCGTATTCCTTGCAGGCAGCATGTCAGTTCCAGTGCAGAAACTGGTTCAGGCATTTACGCAGAAAAACCATAATATCAAGGTGTTTACAGAATCTGCGGGAAGTCGGACTTGTGCCCGGAAAATCGTGGACCTTCACAAGGACTGCGACATTATGATTTCCGCGGATGTGGCAGTGATTGAACAACTACTCATGCCAAAATACGCTTCCTGGGCCATTATCTTTGCCGGCAATGAAATGGGACTGGCATACACGCCTCAGTCCCGGCACGCCGCAGATATTACCACCGGAAACTGGTTCAACACATTGACTAAAACTGATGTCAATATCGGCCGGTCAGACCCCAATTCCGATCCCTGCGGATACCGGACGGTCCTTTTATATCGACTTGCTGAGCACTGGTACAAGAAACCGGGCCTGGCAAAAAAACTTCTATCCAAAAATCCGGAAATGCTCCGGCCAAAAGAAACCGACCTGCTGGCACTACTGGAAATTGGCAACCTGGATTATGTGCCAATCTATCGGTCAGTTGCGGTTCAACATAAATTGCAATTCCTTTCCTTTCCACCGGAATTCAGTCTATGCTGCGAGGAGTATGCAGAGAATTACGCTCAGGTCTCAGTGGAATTGGCCGGTGCAACGCCCGGAACTATAATTAGCCGAAAGGGTGCGCCAATTTCCTATGCGTTGACCGTACCGAAAACTGCCCGGCACAAAGATCTGGCATTTCGATTCATATCGTTCATGCTGTCACCGAGGGGAAGAGAATTGCTGGAAGATTCGGGAATGACCTTCAAAATGGTCCTTATCCCGAAGCCCTCCGCCCTGCCCAGAGACCTCCTGGATTTGCTGCCCGGGGGAATGATGAAACTGAAGTCTAAAACTTCAATGGATTCGAAACCACAAGTCGGAGTGTCAAGATAACATGAACGAACGAATTGAGCTACAGGCCACACCGATGCGACTGTTATTCATGTTCCTCGGGGGGATTGCCCTGTTGTTCATCATCGCGCCCTTGTTGGCGCTCTACCTTCATGCGTCCCCAGTGGCCGTTGCGAAAGGGGCCCGGGAAACCGCTGTGCAAAACAGCATCTGGCTAACGCTCTGGCTTCCGCTTGCTGCAACCATCGTGTGCGCCATTTTTGCCATCCCCCTCTCGTGGATACTGGCCAGACGTGATTTTCCACTCAAACCCCTCGTCAACGCACTCATTGACCTGCCGCTTGTTCTTCCCCACCCTGCCGCCGGAATCGCCCTTCTCTGGGTCTTTGCCGCCCGTTCCTTTCCCGGAAACGTTTTGAACGCCGCAGGACTAAGATTTATCGGCAACCCCATGGGAATTGCCACTGCTATGGCATTTGTCAGCCTTCCTTTTCTCATCAATGCCGCCCGTGATGGATTTTCCGCTGTCCCTTCATCGCTGGAAGCCACTGCTGCCGGACTCGGTGCATCCCCTTGGCGAGTTTTTTTCACCATTTCGCTGCCGTTGGCGAGAAAATCCATTCTCTCCGGCGGGGTCACCATGTGGGCAAGGGGAATGAGTGAATTCGGCGCCGTCATTGTGGTGGCGTACCATCCCATGACCGCACCGGTGATGATCTGGGAACGGTTGAACGCATTCGGCCTTTCCTCAGCCATGCCGGTTACCGTACTCTTTGTCACAATCTGCCTGATACTGTTTGCAGTGTTCCGTTTCTTTGGAGGCCGGAAATGAGTACAATGAAAGTGCAATCCCTGTCCGTAATGGCGGGTGATTTTCAACTTGGCCCATTCAATCTGACCGTTCCATCGGGTTCCTATACAGTGGTACTGGGGCCCTCCGGGTCTGGAAAAACATTGTTTCTGGAATCCATTGCAGGTCACCACAAACTGCTCAGTGGACGTGTCACGGTACACGATGAAGATATTACCGGATTTCCAGTGCACAGACGCCCCATTGCAATGGTTCAACAACAATTGCATCTCTTTCCCCATCTCACAATCTGGAAAAATATTGCCTATGGCTGGCGCCCGGACCCGTCAAACAGTGTCCAGGTTAAAACCGACGAGATTCTGGAAATTGCACACTCTCTGGATATTTCCCACCTGCTGGGCCGCATGCCCGGGTCTTTGTCCGGTGGAGAAGCACAGCGGGTGGCACTGGCCCGAGCCATCATGACAAAGCCCGCCGTTCTGCTACTGGACGAGCCATTATCCGCTCTGGATATGGATATCTACCGCAACTTGATTGGCCTGCTTCAGCGCATTCATGACAATGGGCTGACAATGCTCCATGTCACTCACGATTACCGGGAGGCCCTGGCACTGGCAGATCACGTGGCTGTTCTCAACGAAGGAAAGTTATTGCAGTCCGGCCCTGTTGAGGAAGTTTTTGGTGCCCCGAACCATCCCTTCCTTGCCCGGCTCACCGGACGTGGAAATGCATTTTTTGGTACAATCATTGACAAGGACAAGCCTCTGAACGGAATGTACTCAGTTAAATGTGGAGATTGCACATTTGTTGTAGCTGGGAAAAAGTTGGAAGTGACACATGGCGTGCTGTCGTTTCTACCGGAAGATGTTTTTCTCGCACGCGATAGCATCCGGACAAGTGCATTAAATGTGTTCTCCGGCACGATTCTTGACATGGTCAAAAACGAGAAAGGTATTGAGGTGCGCGTAAACATCGGTATTTCAGTCATAGCTCAATTGACTCGCCGTTCCGCCAGCAACCTTGACCTTCACCCCGGGTCAGCGGTACAGATCGCCATCAAGGCCACTGCACTGCAATTCACGGGAGGGACAATCTGATGCGAATTCCAGGAATGCTGTTAATTGGTTCATTTCATCGCAACGCAGGTAAAACAACGATGAGTTCCGACATTATCAGCCGCTGTTGCGACAAGGTTTCCATAATTGCCGTTAAAACAACCATCATCCGGAACAATAACTCATCACTGGAACCCTGTGGATTCCTCCTGACTGAAGAGACTGACCCGCTTTCCGGGAAAGATACGGCCAGAATGAAACAGGCCGGAGCCAGTCGTGTGCTCTGGCTCAGGGCAAGGGAAAATGCAATGCTCGCCGGTATGAATGAAGTGGTGAAATTGCTGCCCATTGGGGCCGCACTTCTTTGCGAAGGAAACACAATCCGCCACGTTGTTCGTCCGGACGTATTTATTATGGTTAGAAGTCAAACCACTTCTGAACACAAGCCCTCGGCACTTAATGTCTGTGCCAAAGCCGATCTGATAGTGGAAACTGAAAACGGGTGCCCGCCCCTGCCCTCCGACTACATCAATTTCCGCTTCGGTTCCTGGCACCTGGATCACAATCTGTTGTCCCGGGACGGTATTTTGCTGCCCCATATGGAGTCACTGCCATGCAGATCCGACTAAGCCAGTGCACACTCATTATTCTCGCCGGAGGCCGCAGTCGCCGGATGGGCAGTGATAAGGCCCAGTTGCCGATAGGCCAATCCACGATGTTGGACTACATTGCCAGTCGTTTGAAAAGCCATTTTGCCGACATTATCGTCAGCGTTCGGTTCAATTCAGCTGGATTCCCCTCTTTCAGATGCGTGCCGGACATTATGGAGGATGCCGGGCCACTGGCCGGAATGGGCTCTGCCTTCACCGTTACCCGAACCGACTGGAACCTGGTAATCCCCTGCGACATGCCCGATGTCTCACTCCATGTACTGACCCAACTGGTGAAAGGAGGCGGGGAAACACCCGTTACACTTGCCCGTTTTGACAACTGCGAGGTTTCACCCTTTCCCGGTCTGTATCACCGCTCCCTTAAAAACTCTATGCTTCAGGCCATCGGCGACAACACGGGAAGCGTTCTTCACTTCCTTTCCCCAATACCGATGACCATCATACCCATCGCAAATATTCCCCATCCGGTCAACATCAATACACGGATGGATTACGTGCGCTTTATGAAACGGGCCGTGCCCAACGGTACCGACATCCAACCATCGCACTCCGAGCCTTCCCGCCTGCCTCTCACGAAATGGCGGATGGCCGACAGGGTTGGACTGGAAACGGTTCAACCTCCCGAATTTGGAAAGGAGTCCACTAAATGCTCGAACAAACCAATCCCTTAGCGTCCTCACGGTTGACAGACGGCTACGGCCGTGTCCTTCGATACCTGAGACTGGCTGTAACCGCGCATTGCAACCTCCACTGCCTCTACTGCCGCCCCCGTGGGAAACCCCTATCCACAGCCCCGGATATGCCTGGAGACCGGTTGATCCGTCTGGTAGACATCATGGGCAATCTCGGTGTTGAGAAAATCCGGATAACCGGGGGAGAGCCCCTGGTCCGCCAGGACATCCTGCCAATTCTTTCCGAAATGACCGCGCTTCGGCCCGATTGCCGTTTCCATCTCCCCACCAACGGCGTTCTCCTGAAAAACTGCGCCAGAAGGCTGGCTGATATCGGTATCTCCGGTATCAACGTCAGCCTGGACGCTGGAGACACAGGTGCTTATCAGTTTATTACCGGAAGTAACAATCTCTCAGCCGTCCTTGCCGGCATTCGTGCTGCAATCGGCTGGGGAATTCCAACAAAAATAAATTGTGTTGTGCTGGAGAAAAATGAAAACCACCTGCGAAAACTGACAGAAATGGCGGAGAAGTGGCCCGTATCTGTTCGCTTCATTGAAGCAATGCCCTTCAACGGGTGTTCCAGCACAGACAAGCGAATACCCTTGAAGCCGGTAGCAGAAGATATTATCCAGGAAACCGGTGCTATTCCTATTGCTGACCAGACCGGGACCGCTACCTTATATCAGATTCCCGGTGCTCCGGGAACAATCGGCTTCATCTACGCCTATTCCAGGACTTTCTGCTCTTCCTGCAATCGGCTCCGTATTACACCGGAGGGTCAGCTTCAATTGTGCCTCTATCAGCAACCAATAATGGATCTGAAACGATTGCTGGAAGAGGAAAAAGATAATGAACGCATTGCAGAATTTATCCGTACAGCTGCCCTGAAGAAACCAAAGGATGGAAGAACCGCTCAGGAAAACCAACAACCCGCTTGCTACCCGTCAATGGCCAGCATCGGGGGATGACAGCCGCCTTCAAAGGAGGAAACTATGATTGATGTCAGCCCAAAATATAATAGTTACCGAACCGCCCGTGCAACCGGAAAATTAGTAGCTCCTGCAAACATCATTGATCGGGTCAGGCAGAATTCTGTTCCAAAGGGGGATGTACTGGCTACAGCCCGTGCGGCAGCCATTTCCATTGCTAAGCGTGCATCTGAATGGATGGTATTCTGCCACCCCATTCCGCTGGATTGGGTGGATATGTTTTTCGAGATTTCGGATACCCACATTACCGTTGAGGTGGAGGTCCGCAGCGTCTGGAAAACAGGAGTGGAAATGGAAGCCCTTGCCGGCGTCAACGGGGCTTTACTGAATATGTACGACATGCTCAAACCTCTGACCGACGATCTGACACTGACCGGCATCCGTCTGGCGTGGAAGACCGGTGGAAAGAGTGACCACGCTCACCGCATTCCGGTCAACATTCAAGCGGCAGTTGTAATCGTGTCTGACAGCACATATGCGGGAACCCGAAAAGACAGCTCGGGAAAGGCAATATGCGAATTCCTTGAACAAAAGAATATTCCAATTCAATGTGTAGAGGTCGTGCCGGATGAAGCAAATCAAATCAGCCAGTTGCTTGAGAAACTCGCATCCGGTAAAGAACCGACCCTGATTATCACCACCGGTGGCACTGGTATCGGCCCCCGGGATGTGACCCCGGAAGCCACCCGAGCTGTTCTCCAGCGGGAACTTCCCGGTGTCAGTGAAGCGATTTTATCTTATGGACAAAACCGTGTTGCTACTGCCATGCTTTCTCGCGGAGTCTGCGGCATAAGAAATCAGTCAATAATCTTAAATCTGCCGGGGAGCCGAAAAGCCGTACTGGACGGCATGAATGCCGTGTTTCCTGGTATTCTCCATGGATTTTCCATGATGGCGGGAGAAGGCCATGATTGAAATTTCTGAGGCAGAGTCTCTGCTGAAAAAACACCACTTGCAAGGTGAACCCGTTACAATTTCCCTCGACGTTGCCTGCGGCAGGGTGATTGCCGAAGACATCCAGGCCCCCGAGCCGGTCCCGAGGTACTCCAGTAGTGCCATGGATGGTATTGCCATTCGCTTCCCGGTTGCAGTGGATACCCCGGTACCCATTGCTGGCGAATCCGCCGCAGGTTCGCCTTTCCTGAGTGAATTGCCCCCTGGTTCCGGCATACTTATCAGCACAGGAGCCTTGATTCCAGACAAAGCTGAGGCTGTAATCCCGGTGGAAGAGCTGGTACTTGAATCCAATCATGCAAGGATTCGAACTTTACCCAGGGACGGTGCCCACATCAGAAAAGCGGGGGAAGAGCTCGAGCAGGGGGAATGTATGCTGGCAAAAGGGACCGTCCTGACGCCTGCAGCACTTGGCCTTCTGGCCACAGTGGGAATTGTAACGATACCGGTATTCGCAAAACCAAGGATCACAATTATCACTTCCGGAGACGAAGTCGTCCCCCCGGAAGCTACGCCGGAACGGTATCAGTTGCGCAATTCAAACGCTACTATCCTCAACTGTATTCTCCACCATGTGGGAATGAAACCGGTAGCCGTGTGCCATGCCGGAGATACCACCGGTGACGTCCGTCAAAAGCTGGAACAGGCTGCCAGTTCTTCCGACATCATCGTTACCACTGGCGGTGTATCTATGGGAAATCACGATCTGATGCGTACTACCGCAGAAGCGATAGGATTTGATCCAATTTTCTGGCAGGTCAGGCAAAAACCGGGGAAACCCCTTTTCTTTGGAAAAAAAGAAAACTGCGCGCTTTTCGGGCTCCCGGGAAACCCAGTGTCCACCCTGATGTGTGCAGTCCACTACCTTCTACCCTACCTCTATCGCTTCAGTGGAAAAAAGGCCCGTTTCCGAGGCTGCGAAGCGGTCTTAACCAGGCCCTATCAGAACCATGGAAACAGGCACCGCTTCTTTCTTGTGGAGCTGCAACATGACGGCCATGCCCTGTACGCAACGCCTGTCCACCCCCAGCGGTCCCACACCCTGTCCGGTCCGGCTGTAGCCGACGGCTATGCCATCCTGCAACCGGGTGAATCAGCTGCCGGTGGAGAAAAACGACAAATTATCTTGATGCCATGGAGGACATGATATGGGAAAAATTCAAGCAATCTGTATCAGTGCGGAAAAAGGAACCGTTAAACGCCCGGTTAAAAGTGCCGAACTCCAGGTGGGCTGGGGAATCAAGGGGGATGCCCATGCCGGGAAATGGCATCGCCAGGTCAGCCTGCTCGCCGGCGAACGGATTGATACGATGAAGGCACTGTTTCCCTCCATTGAAGACGGGGCGTTCGCAGAAAATCTCGTCACAAGGGGTTTAGATCTTCGGGCAATCCCTGTTGGAGGCCGGCTGAACATTGGTGGCGATATTCTACTTGAAATTACACAAATAGGAAAAGAATGTCATCAGGGATGCGCAATTCGAAAACTGACCGGCGATTGCATTATGCCGAGGGAAGGATTGTTTGCAAGAGTTCTATCCGGAGGCATCGTCCACACCGGCGATTCTGTGCGTATGGTGAAAACTGAGTGTAAAGAAAGCACTATCAGCGCGGTTAAAGCTACTACAAACGCAGATTTTTAAAGGAGATTGTTATGGGAAGCTTAGGTGGTGGAGAAATCCTTCTGATTCTGGTAATCCTCATGTTCCTGTTTGGCGGAAAAAAACTTCCGGAGCTCGCGTCCGGCCTGGGAAAGGCAATCAAGAATTTCCGAGATGCCTCCAATGGAGAAGAAAAAAAACAGATTCCCCCTCAAGAGCCCCGGTGACCGAAGTGATGGGTGGGAAAAGTTTAAGTTTGAGT
>CBEUWV010000034.1:0-10728 GCA_965546895.1 uncultured bacterium | reverse complement strand
GCAATGAGATGACTCAATCGGCGGAAGTCCAGTTCATTCAGTATCCTGGGAAAGAAGAAAAATGGCAACGAAAGGAACAGAAACCGTGTCAGTTTGAACAAGGAGTAATCATAAACTTTTCCGGGTGCGTTGAAGAATTCTGCAATGACAATCAATGTAAAGATGAAAAGCAGAATGTCAATTGTTTCAAGCGGTGGAAGTGTCCGTTTTCGAAATAGGAAAAGCAGCACCGTGACGGCGAGAAACAATACGTAAAACAACACTGTCAAGTCCAACTCAGGGGGGACAGGGTTCAACGGGCTCGACTTCAGAATAGGAGCGAACAATGTGAGCATGAGAAAAATCTCCCCCCGTTGAATCCCGAAAAACGTAGCATACCCTGCAGGGATCAGGGCAATAGCAATTACAAACCCCAGGGGATGAACTAGTGGCAGGATAAACAACGGTGCAAGCAGCGCAAGCAGGAGTCGATCATCGATAGCCGGTGATGTCGATGGCATTAACACATATTCCTCCTGGTTCAAGGTAAAAACTGAAAACAAAGGCGATCTCCGAAGTTCGAGTTTCCAGCAGCATGCGGGACGACAGCATTCGGGGATAGGCTGTGGGCAAAACCAGATTCTTCCATCCCGTGGTTACATCAATAGGCCGGGGATGAAGAGTCCCGAGCATATTTCCAGTCCGGTCAAACTGGTACAAATCCCAGTACAGCCGAAAAGGTACCATTGCTCCTTGAATTCTGACAGATATTGCCACAGATGTGCATCCCTTTGTGTCGATATAAGCAGCATTTTTTCGCCAGGGGATATCCCGGGAAAGGGCCAGGCGGGTATTGGCAAAGGGAGTAAAAATATGCAATCCCTGCTCTGTATACCAGAAACGAAGAGGATGCTTTTTGCCACTGTTATCATAGGCGGTCAACTTCAGCCCCTGCGCCTCCGGGCGCCATGAAAAGAGACTTATCTGTTTCGGCTTTGCAAGAGGCATTGCGGGATAATGGATACGAAACAAGTGGAATGCTGCTGTGTGTTTCACGGCTTCCAGAATGCCAGGTGTTTCAATCAACCGCCTTACAAAACCTTCGGACTCGAAGGGTGTTGGGGCATAGGGGAGCAAGAGGTATGTAAATTTCATTTCTTTCAATCGCTGAAGTATTCGATTCAGATCAGGCTCAGAATAGAGTGGGGCAAGAGATGGTTCCATGGTATCCGTCCCCGGTATGTCCTGAATGTTCAGAAAAAAGAAAGGGCTTCGGCTGACCAGAACATGGTCTTCGTGTGTCAGGTGGGTTCTTATGTACTGTGTCATTTCGCACTGGAGGCAGGGCTGACGATAGAAGGGAGGTGCTAAAAACAGGGTGGCCCCGACAGTGACCGCTGCGATTATGCCCACAACCGACCTTCTAAATCGCCACTGGGGTAGAGAAACGGCTCCCGCCATGACCAGGACTGGAAGAACCGTCAACGGGTATCGGGGACTGAGGATAAAAATGTTGTGATGAATTGGCAAAAAATGGATTGTGAAGTAGACGAGCAGAATTCCCAACGTTGCGTCTACCAGCCTATCTCTATTTTTCCAATGAAATGCTCCGGTAATTAGTCCTGTGAATCCAAGGATGAAGGCCAGTCCATAACTGGAGAAACGAAAAATTGGAGAAAAATATGCGTATGCCAGGCGAGTGGTGGTTGTTGGCATTCCTCTCTGAAAAAACTGGTATTGGAAAACATCATTTACCAATTTTTGCCCAAAGGCCGATACGAAGATTCCGGTTGTTGCAATGTTGTGAAATTTCCAGAGATTTATCAGGTAGGGGAGGCCGCCTGTGAGGCATGCAATGAAGCCAAAAATGAACAATCTTTTCCAGTTCCATCGATGATCCAGCAGGACCAGAGCCAGCAATCCCCCCGGTACTATCAGTAAGCCGATGGTATGGGTCAACATGGCCATCCCCGCGAAGATAGCGGCGGGCCAGACCTTTTTTTCATCCGGAAATGAAAGGAGTACGGCCGTTCCCGCGAAAAAGAACATGCGAAGTGGAGTCGTGAAGCCTTCGACGGATGTTCTTACAAAAAGCGGGGTTATGGCCAGAATGAGAACGGCTGAGGTCGCAACCATCAGGCCGGATCGTTTTTTTGCAACCTGAAAAACCAGAAGATTAACCAGTGCATAGTAGAATGGGCCAATATATCGGACCAGAAAATCCAGATGAACAAGTTGAAGCCAGGTCTGCATCAGTGAGAACATGGGTGGATGGGCAAACCAGGAAAATACACCACCAGTGTGATTTGGTGATATGAATGGATACCCCCGCACAGACATTTCTGAGAGGAATTCCTTCCCGATGAAGGAATAATTAAGCGGGTCAAAGGAAGAAATGCCAGTGGTATCAAAATAGCTGTATCCCAATCCGGAAGCTTCAACGGGGTGTCCAGAAACAGGCAATAGCTTCCGATTGCGATCAATCCGACAGCCATAATCAGACTGGCAGACCCCGGGCTGATACCGGGGAAGAATAGCAGAAGGAGATACAATGCCATTGCAAGGACCATGGGGGCGGCACCCAGATACAAAACCAGTCGGAGTTTACCCGAGCTTGAACGAACACAGGCACGACCGATAAAAACAGCGCCAAGAAGGCTAAAAAATCCGCTAAGCATCCTGCAGTTTGCGACTGAACGCCACCGTTGATACGTAGGCAAAAGCAGTCAGGAGACCGAGAAAAAGTCCGGCTATTAATGTGATACTTAATCTCGGAAAGGCCTGTTTCTGTGGTTTTACAGGCTGATCAATAATGGTCATTTCCTTTGTTTTTCCAACAACTTCAATTCGGGATTCCAGTCCCGTTTGATAAATTTTCTCATATCCCTTTTGAGCTGAAGTGAATTCACTTTCCAGTGCCATATATTGAGACTTCAGTGGATAGTAGTTCGTTTCCAGCTCATGTAACTGAGCGTGCAATTTTGCCAATGTCTGTTTCTTTTGTTTCAGCTGAACGGTCAGTTCTTTCAGGCGGCGATCTGCCTCAAATTTTCTATTATCTGCTTTGACCACGGCCAGCCTTGCTTTTACTTCTGCGATTTCTGCCTGAATTCTTGCCAGGGAAATAAAAGCTTTCGGGGTCATTCCTGACTGGTTGATCTGGGGATTCAGATCCGTCGCCGTGACGGTGCTCTCCATCGGTGGGAAAACAACCAGTTCTCCAGTTTCCTCTAAAGTGATACGGTTTCTCAGGGAATCAACTTCCATTGCCATTCGGGGAACCGGGTGTTCGGCTAGAAAATCATTCAGTGCCTTGCGGGCCGCTTCCAGTTGATTGGATGCAGCCTGTACCTGGGCCTCACTGAAGCGGTATCCGGCATGGACTTCCTCGTCAATTACTTGCCGGTTCAATGTTAATGCGGAGCTCCCCAGCATTTGGGCGATTTTGAAACTGATTTCAGGATCCTGGAATGTAACCAATAGCTTAATAATAGCCGTATCTTCCACAGTTGTCACTTCGAATGAACGCTTAAATTCTTCAAAATCCATATTGTACTTCTTCTGAATTTCCAGCTTTGTGTATACTTCATGGTAGAGAGATTCATTGTCCACAAAATCGAGATACGTATCAATATCCAGTTTTTTCCCTTCCAGAGTTCTTCGAATCAATTTTGATTCCAGAACCATAAAGGTAGTTCTCGTTTCAAAGACAGGTGTCAGAACAAAGTAGGCCAGAACACCCACCAGAATTCCCAGTACAATCATCACCAGAACCGGTTTTATTTTTTCCTTCAAAATCGTTAGAAATTCAAGAATATCCATCATTCCACCTCACATTGGACTTGTATCTGTACTTTGTTATCAAAGAGAAGTCTCACTTCGATTTTGTCTCCAGAGGTGACTTCGCCGACACCGGCCGGTGTCCCTGTAAAAAGGACATCGTTCTCCCCGATATCCACCAGTTTTGACAGATATTCTGCCAAAATCGGAACGGGAAATAGCTTCTTCGTATACAGGCCATGTTGCCGTTTTTCTCCGTTTATCCAGGTTTCCACAGCAAGGCGGGACAGGGAATCCATTGGAATACTGATGAACTGGCTGCTCAATACAGCTGAATCGCGAAAACATTTAGCCGTGAACCACGGCCAGCCCTTTTTTTTCAGATCAGATTGAATATCCCGCGCCGTAAAATCTATCCCACATCCTGCAAGAATCATTGCGTTGTCCTTTTTAAAATCTTCATGTTCTCTAAGAACAAAGACCATTTCTCCCTCGAAATGGAGCGAATGTGAGTGTCCGGGATAAGGAATTTTGGCACCACTCATTGCGATGCAGGATAAGGGTTTTGTGAAAATAAGGGGTTCTGCGGGTGCTTCATTTCCCAGTTCTTCAGCGTGTTCCACGTAGTTTCTTCCAACAAAATACAGATTTTGCACGGCGGGACAGGGAAGGATATCGAAATTTGCCACAACGCCTCCTTGCTCTTCTTTCTCAATAATGTACCACAAACGTGGTCATCGACGGTGTTTTTTATGCTCATTCAAGGTCTGAAATGATTGAGAGACAGGGACTGTTTCAACGGGGAACCATCATCACAATGGCGAATGTGGCAAGGCCTTCTTCCCGGCCGAGGGCTCCCATAGCTTCGGTAGTAGTGGCCTTGACGTTAACCCTATCCGGTGTAATTTCCAGAATTTCCGCTATGGAATGCTGCATTTCACCCCGACGAACTGCTATTCTTGGCAGCTGGCCGATTACGGTGACATCCGTGTTGCCAACAACCCAACCGGACTCTGCCGCCAGAGCCACCACCTCGGCCAGCAGTTTCCTGGAATCTGCGTCTTTCCATCGGGAATCGCTGTCGGGGAAATGCATGCCGATATCCCCCAGCCCCACTGCACCGAGGACTGCGTCCGCCACTGCATGGAGGACGACATCTGCGTCGGAATGGCCAGCCAGTCCATAGGGTTCATGAAATTCAATACCGCCCAGAACCAGGGTTCGACCCGGCTGAAAGCGGTGAAAATCAATGCCCTGACCGATTCTGAAATCTGTCATCTCATGCACCACAGAGCATGGGCCGTTTCCATGTCTGCCTGGGTGGTGATTTTGATATTCAAGTGCCAGTCCAGAATTGGGAGAATCGGAATTCCCTCTGCGTGGAGGAGCGTTGTTTCATCCGGAAAAGAGAGCTTCTGGCGGTTGAAGCAGTGTGCCAGAATACCCAGCGTTGCACCCTGGGGTGTGGTGACTTCCACAACCTCTTTCCGTTCCACGGTTTCCCTGAATTCTTCCCGTCTCAGGCGACGGATTGTGCCGTTGATGGGAACGTAGGGCGCCGCTGCACCCGTGTCCATGACCCCCCTGATGATTCGCTCTACGGTGGCCAGTCTGAGAAACGGACGAACGCCGTCATGAACCAGGACAATGCTGTCGGATGAATACGTTTCGCTCACCAGTTGATTCACGGCCTTCTTTACGGATTCAAACCGGGAGGCACCTCCTGAAATGGTTTTCAGTGGATAAGCTACTTCCTTCAGGTCCTTCTGGAACTGTTTCTCAAAGCTATTCGGACAGGTTACGATGGCCTGTGTGGGGTGAATCGCCTCAAAAAACTGTGCGGTCCTGTTCAGGATGGATTGACCTTCAATTTTTTCCAGTTGTTTGGGATAGGGCTTGCTAAACCGTTTTCCTACTCCCCCCGCTGTGATGATGAGCAGAATTGGCGGTTGCATGGTGTCCCCTCCCTCTTCAGATGAAAGTTGTTTATGCTCTAATTATAGCGGATTCAGTGAGGCGGAACAAATTTCACAACAAAAACTGCAAGGATGTGACGCAAGTCACCCAAAGTGGCGGCGAATTGGATTCAGTTGACCAGTTTTTTCAACTCTTCCTGCATAATTTCCTGCTTTTTCTTTAATTCCTTGAATTTTGTCCGATTCTTTTCCACAACTTCCAGGGGTGCCCTTGACAGAAAGTCTTCGTTGTTCAGCTTTCGTGTCAGTTTATCAGTTTCATTCTTAAGTTTGTCCAGTTCCCTTTGTATCCGAGCTCTTTCCTCTTCTTTGTTCATCAGGTTCTCCAGGGAAACACCGATTTCCATCCCGTTGGCAGCAGCCTTACTGTACATGGCATTTTCATCAAATGCGGAAACCAGTTCCAACCTGGATGCTCCGGCAAGGAATGAGACAAGAGTTCCCTGCTCCGTGATAAGTGTTTTGGTTTCATCTGACAACGCCAGGATTTCAACTTCCACCTTTTTGGAAGGGACGATGTTTTTTTCAGCGCGGATATTTCGAATCCGGGCGACCAGTTCCATCAGAAGAGTAAATTCCGTTTCCGCTTCTTCATCGAGCCAGTCTTGTCGAGCTACCGGAAATGACTCAATGGCAATACTTTCTCCATGGTTGGGCAATTTCTGGTAGATTTCTTCGGTAATGTACGGCATGAAAGGGTGTAGAAGTTTCAATGTCCGGGCCAGTATTTGAAGCAGTAATCCCTTGACTTGTTCGTCTCCATTCATGAGCCGGGGCTTGGATACTTCAATGTACCAGTCGCAGAATTCGTCCCAGAGAAAGTGATAAAGCTGATTGGCTGCTTCGTGGAAACGAAATTCTTCGATATGCTTGTCCACGGACTCAATAAGCCGGGATAGGCGGGACAGAATCCATCTGTCTGAGAGTGACAATTGGCTGTAATCAATATTACCGGTTTCCTGATCTTCGTCAATGTTCATCAATACGAACCGGGTGGCGTTCCAGATTTTGTTGCAGAAGGCCCGGTAGCCTTCCAGTCGTTTTTCAGATAATGAAATGTCGGTGCCGGGAACAGCCATGATGGACAGGGTAAACCGCAGGGCATCGGTTCCAAATTGCTCCATCACTGTCAATGGATCAATGACATTTCCCTTTGACTTGGACATCTTGCTGCCATGCTGGTCCCTTACCAGTGCATTGAAGTACACTGTTTTGAAGGGGATATCTCCCATGAACTTCAATCCCATCATAATCATCCGTGCAACCCAGAAAAAGAGAATGTCAAATCCTGTCAACAACACAGATGTCGGGTAAAATGTCTTCAATTCATCTGTTTCATCAGGCCAGCCGAGGGTGGAAAAGGGCCAGAGTCCGGAAGAAAACCAGGTATCCAGCACATCCGGGTCCTGTTGAATTTGAGTGGACCCACATTTTTCACATTCAGTGGGGTCTGTTTCCGAAACAGTGGTGCAGCCGCAGTGGGAGCAGTGCCAGGCAGGTATCCGGTGTCCCCACCAGAGCTGGCGGGAAATACACCAGTCGTGGATGTTCTTCATCCATTCATAGTAGGTTTTGACCCATTTTTCCGGCACAAAACGGATATCGCCATCCTGCACCGCCTTCAGGGCCGGCTCCGCCAGGGCTTTGATTTTGACAAACCACTGGGTGGAAATGGCAGGCTCGATGATGGTGGAGCAACGGTCACATTCCCCTACAGCATGGACGTGTTTTTCGATTTTTTGGATGAGCCCCAGGGACTCCATCTTTTCCACCACAGCCTTCCTTGCCTTGAACCGGTCCATACCGGCAAAATCGCCTGCAGCTTTTGTCATGTTGCCGTGCTTGTCAATCACGGTGATGGTCTGGAGCTTGTGGCGGTTTCCGCACTGGTAATCGTTGGGGTCATGGGCCGGGGTCACCTTAACTGCCCCGGTGCCGAATTCTCTGTCCACAAAATCATCCGCGATGATGGGAATTTCCCGTTTTACGATGGGAAGTACCACGGTTTTCCCCACGAGAGCAGCATAGCGCTTGTCTTTGGGGTGAACAGCCACAGCGGTGTCTCCCAGCATGGTTTCCGGCCTTGTGGTGGCAATCATCAGGAAACGGTCACTTCCCTTCACCGGATATTTGAAATACCATAGATTGCCGTTTCGTTCCTTGTGTTTGACTTCCAGGTCAGAAATGGCAGTTTCACATCGCGGGCACCAGTTTACCAGCATGGTATCCCTGTAGATGAGGCCCTCTTTGTATAGCGTCACAAAGACCTTTCGAACCGCTCTGGAAAGGCCCGGGTCCAGCGTGAAGCGGTGACGGGACCAGTCCACCGAGCAGCCCAGCTTTCGAAGCTGGTTCATGATGGCGCCTTCGTTTTCGTCTTTCCACTGCCAGACACGCTGCTCAAAAGCCTCTCGACCAATATCCTTACGGGTCTTCCCTTCCTTTGCCAGTTGTTTCTCTACTACATTCTGAGTAGCGATTCCGGCATGGTCCACTCCGGGGAGCCAGAGTGTGTTCTTGCCCTTCATCCGCTGGTAGCGGACATACACATCGTGGAGAGTATAGACCAAGGCGTGTCCCATGTGGAGGTTCCCGGTGATGTTGGGTGGGGGAATCACAACGGAAAAAGGCGGTTTATCTGAAATGGCTTGTCCTTTGAAGTATTCCCTCTCTTCCCACATTCGATACCATTCTGTTTCCGCTTTCCCGTGATCGTAGCCTTTATCAATCGATATTTTCGCCATTCAATTCTCCGTGTTTTCCATTTTTAGTCAGAACGAATACCGCCTCGCCGATCATCCAGATCTCCAGGATCAATACCACAAGGCCAACCAGAAGCAACAGTATATCCCCTTTTCTCATGAAATCAAGAATGTTGAGCACCATGGCATAGCCGGTCATGGAAACCATAAAAATCATAGGGATACCGGCTACAAGGGCTTTCGATCCCTTTCGTTTCAGGTAAACGGTTATAATCAACAGCGCTAATCCAGCCAGAAGCTGGTTCACAGCGCCGAAAAGGGGCCAGAGGGTCAGGGCGCCCTTTCCACCTTTGTTGGAAAAAGCCAGCAGGGCGGCCGTGAACACGGCAAGAAACGTGGCCACATACTTGTTATTCAACGCGGGGATGCGGTAATCCAGCGAAATTTCAGAGATGACATAGCGTTGAATCCGGGCTGCCGTGTCCAGCGTTGTGTTGGCAAATGAAACGAGAAACACGCCGAAGATCGTGGCGGCGATATTTTTTGGTACCCCGATTGCCTCAATCATATTCACGGCTCCCGTAACAAAAGCAGCCAGTTTGGCACTGAGCCCCTGTATCGCGCTCCAGGATGAATAGTGGTGGAGCCAGGCGGCCTGCCCCGTCAATGCATTGGTTCCCGTTCCGGTACCCATACCGATACCTGCCGCTACAGCCGCAATAACCAATGCGGCTAGAACGCCCTCCATCAGCATCCCGCCATATCCAATGAACCTGGAATCCGATTCCATGTTGATTTGCTTTGACGTCGTACCGGAACCCACAAGTGAGTGAAAGCCCGAGTTGGCGCCACAGGCGATAATAATAAACAGAAAAGGAATCATGGAGGGTGCCCCGACCGGGTGAGCCTGAATCGCTGGAGCCACGACTGAAGGGTGAGCTATGAGCACACCAAGAGCGAGCAAAATCAGAATGATGACCAGCTGCAGCGCGTTGATAAAATCACGGGCCTGGAGCAAAAGCCAAACCGGGAGAATGGACGCCACGAAAGCGTAAATGAACAGAATAATCATCCAGATTTCCGTGGCAGACAGGCCCATAAATGATGGAATGGACAATGGCACATATGTTCCCCAGACAATGGTCAGATACATCAGAATAATTGCAATAATGGAAGCTACGTAGATATTACCGCCTTTACGGTACACGTACCAGCCCACCACCATGGCGATGGGAATCTGCAGCCATACCGGCAGCACGGACGCGGGGTACATGGTGAATAAAATGGCAATAATCAACGCAAATACAGCGATTACCATCCAGAGCTCGAAAAAAATAATGAGGAGAAAAAGCATCCGACTCCGCTTATTAATCAGTTTGGATGCGATTTCACCGATAGACAAGCCCCGGTTTCGCATAGAAACTACAATAGAACCCATATCGTGGACACCGCCCATCAGAATGGAGCCGAACACTACCCACAACATAGCGGGCAACCAGCCCCAGATCACCGCGATAGTGGGGCCAACAATGGGCCCCAATCCGGCGATAGAGGTAAAGTGATGTCCAAAAAGGACTTCTTTCTTTGTTGGCAGGTAGTCCACATCGTCCCGCATGGTATGGGCAGGTGTGGGCTTCGAGTCGTCCAGTTTAAAAATTTTCCGCCCGAGATACCGTCCATAGATTCGATACGCCAGCAGGTACGCAAGCACTGTGCCGACGATTAAAAAAACAGAATTCATTCCCGTTTCCCCCCGGTAATTTTCATGCTGATCCTCATTTTATCATTTTTTATGGGAGATAAAAGAGAAGGGAACAGATGAACGATTCTGCTTCCCGGATTATGCGAGACTGGAACCTTGTGCATCTTTGTCTTCAGAACCATGTATAATAGTTGAAGAAATAACCTCTGGAGGCAATGATGGACAGGCGCGATTTTCTGCGGCAGGTGGCAAAATGGACAGCCGGAACATTGTTAGCCAGCCCGATTTTCAATATCACGCCGGAATTGCTGGCAGCCGAACGGCCATTGCCCAGAGTGGCTATTGGCACTGGAAATGAAATTACTACCCTTGTGAAACGGGTTCTGGAACCACTGGGTGGGATGAAGGCCTTTGTAAAACCCGGAAATCGCGTTGTAGTTAAGCCCAACATCGGTTGGGACCGTCGCCCTGAACAGGCTGCGGACACCCATCCGGAGGTTGTAAAGGCCGTAGTAGCCCTGGCATTGGCCGCCGGGGCGAAGGAAGTCCTGGTTTTTGACAATACCTGCAACGAAGAGCGTCGTTGTTA
>CBEUWV010000033.1:0-11182 GCA_965546895.1 uncultured bacterium | reverse complement strand
ATTTCTTCCACAACTATCCCAAAACCTATACTGCTACTTTTCAACTGGGAGTGAGCACAGACACGGATGATCTGACCGGCAGTGTCCAGGCGGAAAAGGATATTTCCGGAGTTCGTGAGGCGGATATTTTGAGTCTCCTGGAACAATTCAGAGGAGAGATTACCCAACAGCCGCCATCAATTTCAGCAAAGAGGGTGGAAGGGAAGCGATTGTATCACGTTAATCGGGAGAGTGTAAAAGTAAAGGCAAGGCCGGTACAGGTTGTGATTCATGGAATCCGATTAATTGAGATTGAGCTTCCGTATGTGAAGTTGGAAATTGAATGCGGCACGGGGACTTATATTCGGTCAATTGCCCGGGATCTCGGAGAGAAACTTGGAGTGGGTGGGGCTGTTAAATCTTTGTGCCGAACAGCCATCGGTCCGTTTAAGCTTACCGATGCCTGCGACCTTGAAAAGCTGGAGCCCATCCCCCACCTGTCGATTTTGCCTGAATTGGAATCATTTTCCCTGGGATCAGACGCGGTAAAAATTCTGTCTTCCGGAAAAAGCATAGTTCTTCGGGACGTGTTTCTGGAAGAAGGGCAGAGAATCAGGGTTTTTGATGATTATTTCAGAACCATGCAGGCCCTTTGCAGGGTGACAATGAGTGGAACAGTTGGCTGCCGGATTCAGCCGGAAAAAGTGTTCGCGTCATGAATATGCTTACAGAACTGAGGAAAATCTCTCACTTTGTTCGTGGAGGAGGCCGGTTGGGATCAACGATTGCCAATGGATTGAAAAGGCTTGGGATTACTGTTGTACCTGATCCTGAACCAGCAGATGTGATCTGGTTTTGTGTCCCGGAAAAAGTAATACAATCTGAAGCTGAAAAACTTTTCTCCAGACTCAATGCCGGCAAGAATTTTGTTCATACAAGTGGAATGCTGTGCTCTGAAGATATTCGGGTAGGTGAGAATATTAAAGTAGCATCCCTTCACCCTGCCTATTCTTTTGCGGAACCATTGCAGGCCATGCCCGAGAACATCCTCTGGACTTTTGAAGGCGATTGCGAATTGCGCAATCTGTTGAGACCCCTAATCAATGCCTGGAAAGGAAAATGGGCAGAGATTTCGGCAAATACAAAGATTCCATACCATATTGCCTGTGTGCTGATGGGCAACCTCATAGACGTCCCCGTTGGTGCTGCGGAAGAGATTTGCAGACAATTCGGACTGCCTTTTTCAGATATGGCACAATCGCTTCTGATCCCCCATCTGGCTGATTCCGTCAGCGGAGACGTTTTAAAGAGAACAACTGGCCCGGCTGCGAGGGGAGACTCCAAAACAGTTGAGAGAGAAACACATTGGCTACAAGAAAACTTACCGGAGCATGAAGAGGTTTACAAACTTCTATCCAGTTGGATTCAAAAGAAAAAGTGGTAGAAACACTGCGGAAGAAGGCTACCCGTAAACTTTTTTTTACACTTTTTGCTGTTTTTCGCCTGCGCGCCCCCTTCTTTTAACTTCTGAAATTCCTAAAATAAAGAGAAAGAAAGAGAAATATTGAAAACAGTAGATGAAGATTCTGGCACAGTTGTTGCTTTTATCAGTCAGGTATTTTGTTCCTGAAGGAGGGAGGCATGACAGATGAAAGGATTTTTGGCTGTTTCTCAATCTTACTTGGCTGTGCGGTCATGGTTTTGTCATCTTTTCTCGAAACAATGCCGATGTTTCTGATTGTTGGAATGATTACAGGTGCGGGAATATTAATTTCAGGTGTAGTGATTGTGACAATATTTCTGTCAGCAAGGTATTGCCCCGAATGTGGTGAAATCCTGCAGAAGAATAGCTATCAGTGCGCCGTCTGTGGCCACCAGATCTCAATTGAAATTACCTCCGCCCTGATTCGCCGCCTTCTCCATTGACAGAATTTGGTATACTTGAACTACTGGGTTCGTTTTCAAGGGAGATTTTTTTGAACAAGCGGAATCGGGCACTGTTTTTAAGGCTGTTATTTTTGTTTATGTTGACATTTTCGGCGTGCTATCGGATTGACGCGCCTTTCCCATACGATCATAAGAAAGTTTCAATAAGCAGTTTATATATGGTTGATGACCGTTCATCAAATGAAGAGTATGACGTTACTTCGTATAGCAAGGAAGGTGTCGGGCCAAGGGCAAAAGGCTGCAACCTTCTCTTGTCTGGAGAGACCGCATCGGGTGGAAGCATCCGATGGAACTTGTTTGTCAGTGACGAACTCAAGGAATCAATTGAAAGACAATCTTTGGCAAATCCGATTCAAAAAAATTGGAAGCACATTGTTTCAAAAATGGATGAAACACTAAGTCTCGTATTTGGTCCTGATCGTCCTCGCTTTGTGCTGGACGTCCTACTTGTTTCCAAAGGTCATTCAGTTCGCCAGGTTGTTTCTGGAAAGAATCATGATGCCGTTCCACTCTCGTTTGCCTTCGTGATCGACGATTCCTCCCAGGATGCCGCACGCAGATCCCTGTCAGAGTGTGGTCCTACGCTGACACACGAAATGGCGCATATCTGTCTGGTGAGAGTACCCGGAAGCGGGGATGCCTGGAAAACATGGAAGCGCCGTGATAAGAAAGGCGAACATTTCAGTGAGGAAGTTGTCATATGCACAGTCGAGTACTTGAGTGCCGCTCTTATGGGTGGCGAACTCTACATTACGATTTCTGGACCTGCATACAAGAAAGCCCAATCTCTGGACTATTTTCCTGAGGATAAATGGGAACAGATGACACCGGCCAAGTTGTATTTCTACAGCAGAAACATAGCCATTCTCAACATTGCTCACCACTTAAGAACCACTCAGGTGACAACAGAGGAGCAAGCGAAGCAACTGATTCAATTGGCAAAAGAAATGGTGCGACATCCCTTTGACTACAGAACCGGATTTTTCCCCTTTACGGGCAATGCAAACGAGGTTCTCAGCGGTCCATAGATAAACAAGCCGAGTTTACTTCATTAGATTGCTTTCACTTTCGCTCTACGTTTCCTACATTTCCACAGGTTCTGCTACTGCTGAATCACTTTTATAGCATTATAGGGACATAACCAACGTATCCATAGTCAAACTCAAGCTTCTCGCTTTCGCGCCGGTAGGGGGGAAAAGAAAAAGACAAGGTACCGACTGATTCCCTGTCTCATCTAAATTTTTCTGAACTCAAACTGGCCTTCGGAAGTGGGCGTCGGACGGCTCGGGGCGACTCGTGGAGAGTGAATAGTAGATTGTGTGGATAGTTCAGAAAGGGACAAGAGAGGGAAGGGCGCAATTTCTTTCTTAGCCCCATCACTTTTCACTCATCACCCATCACGCGGCGATTACGCCGCTCTCTTTTACTCAGACTCAAACTCAGACTCAAACTTGTCTTTCTCAGCTGCAGCCGGAGGTGTTTCCGCAGGAGTCACACTTCAGGCAGGATCCGTTTCTGACCATTGTAAATTGGTTGCAAACGGGACAGGGGTCCCCCTCATATCCTTTGAGGCGGGCATTTCGAATCAATTTTACCTTCTCATCTTCGTCTGAAACAACGGAGCTTATCTTTCTATCTTTGACGTCGCTTTTGTCGATGTCAAGGTGGGTCCTGTCAGAATACGGGTGGCTGGCATGGCCATTCCCGTTGCCATTTCCATTCAATTTCAGCTCATTTTTTTTCTGGAGGGAACTGGGCCGGATATCTTCGGGGAGGACCTGGGCAAGGTCAAAACGGTCAAGATAACTGATGGCCAGCTCCCGGAAAATGTAGTCAATAACCGATGTAGTCATCTTGATGTGCGGGTTGCCGGCAACCATTCCGTTGGGTTCGAAACGGGTAAAGACAAAGGCATCTACGTATTCGTCAAGTGGTACGCCGTACTGGAGCCCGAGGGAAATGGCAATGGCAAAGCAGTTCATAAGGCTTCTGAATGCTGCACCTTCTCTGTGCATATCAATGAAGATTTCGCCAAGCCGTCCATCTTCATATTCACCTGTTCGGAGAAATACGGAATGGCCTCCGATTTTTGATTTCTGTGTGTAACCTGCCCGGCGATATGGCAGCTTTTCCCTTTTCCGGATGAAAGCACCGACCAGTTTTTTCGCCGTGTCCACAATGTCTGCTTTGGAGAGAGCGGTCAGGTCAATGTCTGTATCTGTTAGGGATGAAAGCGGTTGACTGAGCTTAGATCCGTCTCTGTAGAGGGCTACAGCTTTCAGCATTAATCTCCAGGATTCAAGATAGATATTCTCAATGTCTTTTACTGATGCTGTATTTGGAAGGTTGACAGTCTTGGAAATTGCGCCTGAGATGTAAGGCTGGGCGGCGGCCATCATTTTGAGGTGGCCTTCCGGGGCGATGTAGCGGGTCCCATACCTGCCGCATTTGTTGGCACAGTCAAATACCGGCAGATGTTCCTCTTTCAGATCGGGAGCGCCTTCAACGGTCATTCGTCCACAGATGATGTCAGAGGAAAGTTGAATTTCTTCCGTTGTGAACCCCAGTTCTACGAGGAGAGAAAAGCCTGGATCTGAATATGTTTCGTTAGGAATATCAAGTTCTTCTTCAAGAATTTCCTTCTTGATGTTCCATGTGTCAAACACACTCTCAAGGTCAAAAAACATGGGGACGGATTTTTCCAGCCTTTCTATTGTTTCCTCGCGAAATCCCTTTTCAATCAGGCTCTCGCGGTTAACAGGACAATTCTCCGTATCAAAGGACTGTGTTCCAACACAGTAGTCCACAATTCTTCTAACCTCCTGATCCGAGTATCCAAGTTTTGTGAGGGCTGGTTCAATAGACTGATTGATGATTTTGAAGTAGCCACCGCCAGCCAGTTTCTTGAATTTCACAAGGGCAAAATCAGGTTCAATCCCGGTCGTATCGCAGTCCATAAGCAGACCGATTGTGCCGGTTGGGGCAAGGACGGTAACCTGAGCATTTCGAAAACCATACTTTTTCCCATCCTCAAGGGCCTGGTCCCAGGATTCCCGCGCTGCCTGGAGCAGTGAAGGGGGGCAAAGGGATTCATCAAATTGGTAAGGGAATGCGGTTAATCCCTCGTATTGATCGTGGCCGGTGTTGTAGATGGCCCGTCTGTGGTTCCGAATGACCCGAAGCATATGTTCCCGATTCTTTTTATATTCCGCAAAAGTACCTTTTTCTTTTGCCAGTTCGGCAGATGTTTTATAGGAAACACCTGTCATCAATGCCGTTATTGCGCTGGAAATGGCTCGGCCTTCATCGGAATCATAGGGGATTCCAGAAGTCATAAGCAGGCTTCCGATATTTGCATACCCCAATCCCAATGTTCGAAACCGATAGCTTAGTTCAGCAATTTCCCTGCTTGGGAATTGTGCCATTAAAACAGAGATTTCCAATACGATTGTCCACAACCGGACTGCGTGATTAAATGCGGGAATGTCAAAATCGCCTGTTTCTGAGTTGTAAAACTTCAGCAGATTCAAAGAAGCGAGATTGCAGGCTGTGTTATCCAGGAACATATACTCAGAACAAGGATTTGAGGCATTAATGCGACCGGAAGCGGGGCAGGTATGCCATTCGTTAATTGTACTGTCAAACTGTAGTCCCGGATCAGCGCAGGCCCATGCGGCTGTACTGATTTTCCCAAATAATTCTCCGGCCTTCACCGTTTTGGCGGTGCCATCATTTACACGGTATTTCAATTCCCAGTCATCATTTGCCATCACTTTTTGCATAAACTCAGCGGTGACCCTGACCGAATTGTTGGAATTCTGGCCGGAAACCGTGTTGTAGGCCTCGGATTCCCAGTTGGTATCAAAGGTGGGAAATTCGATTTCAGTCACTCCCTGTTTTGCCAGTTGCAGGATACGAAAGATGTAGGTTTCAGGTATTCCACTGCGTTTTCCCTCAATAAGTGCCTTCGCGAGATTCTGATTTTCTACCGGATTGACATCCAATTTACCGTTTTGGTTTCTTGCTGCTTGAAGTATGTTGTTGAGGTGGATGCCGCACTGTCTGGAACCGGCCGCCATGGAAGCGACCTTTTCTTCTTCTTTGACCTTCCATTCCACAAATTCTTCAATATCCGGATGATCTGCGTTGAGGATACACATCTTTGCGGCTCGTCTCGTGGTGCCACCGGATTTGATAGCACCAGCCGCCCGGTCTCCAATCTTCAGGAAGCTCATTAACCCTGAGCTGAGGCCACCACCGGAGAGTGGTTCACCTTTCCCTCTCAGGTTTGAGAAATTAGTGCCGGATCCGGATCCGTACTTGAAAATTCTTGCCTCCCGGGTCCAGAGATCCATAATACCCCCCTCATTTACAAGGGTATCGGCAATGGAGAGGATGAAGCACGCGTGGGGCTGCGGTCGCTCATATGAACTGGTGGATTTCTGGAGGGTTTCCGTATCCGGGTCCACATAGAAATGACCCTGAGAGGGGCCATTTACGCCGTATGCCCAGTGAAGGCCGGTGTTGAACCATTGAGGCGAGTTGGGCGCGGCAATCTGGCGACAGAGCATGAATATTAACTCGTCATAGAAGGCCTTGGCATCTTCCTCTGTGTCAAAATACCCGTACTTGTACCCCCAATATGTCCATGCTCCGGCAAGTCGGTGAAATACCTGTTTTGCATCTGTTTCACCTTCTGTCCGGTCGTCTTCAGGAATTGCATCCAAAGCTTCATGGTCCGGTTCGCATCGTCTCAGCCAGTCCGGAATTCCCTTTTCCGGAACTGGTTTTCGTTTTTTGGGAATACCTGCCTTCCGAAAGTATTTTTGAACCATGATATCGGCGGCCACCTGTGACCAACCCTCCGGTATCATGACGTCGGATGCTTCAAAAACCAATGTGCCGTCCGGGTTCGCCATGCGGGAATTACGGGTGGAAAACCGGATGCCATCGGTGGGAGATGTGAGCTTTTCAGTAAAATATCGTGAGACCTTCATTACCCTCTCCTTCATAGATATGGTATAGGGAATTTTTTTATACCACAATATATTGGGCATGGTCAAGGAGGATATGACTTTTTTCTGTTGAGTGGAGAGGCGAAATCATATAGACTGTCGTGGAAAGTAGTAGATGGGAGGAAAAGATGAAGAATAGATTGATTGTGTTGTTTTTGATTGTTATTTCCGGCTCTCTTGCCTTTGCCGGATTGAATGAGGATTATCAGGCCCTGCAGCAGCAATTCCAGAAGAAGAGAATGTTGGTTCGAAGCCAGGCAGGTATGAATAAGCTGACGGTGGAGAGGATGGCAGCACTTAAAAAGCTGGTGACCAGATATAAAGATAAAAAACTGGCCGATAATGAGCAAATAACAATGGCTGAAGTGTATATGTCTGTGGATGACCTTGCGTCAGCTTGGGATATCCTGAAAGATCTTTCAAACCCTGCAGATCCGGAAAAATATAACGCGATGTGTGCCCGTTCATTGTTTGGTCTGGGGAAGGACGTGATGGCCCGGAAATACCTGGACAAGCTGAATCACCAGGAACAATTCTATGGAATGGTTAATTTTGGCAGGGGCATGTCGCTGTTAAAGGAGGGAAAGGAAGAGGAAGCTGTCCCATATTTAAAGGCTGTCGTTGGTGTGGTGACCCTGCAGGATGTTTACAGAGTTTATGCTGTGAATGCCCTGGTGACATATTATGAGGATGGCGGAAAACATGCAGAGGCTATGAAGCTTCTTTCAAAGACGTATAAAGACAGTACTTTTTCCGGAAAATCAAGACGTGAATTGAAGAACATGGAATCGGCAATGGCCTTAGGTGGGAAAGACGCTGTCAACCTTCAGGGCATCATTCGAGGCTTCAATGGCAAAGCGCCGGTTATTTTTCGTGAAAAGGGAAAGGTAATTGTTCTTGAGTTCTTTGCACCCTGGTGCAGGCCCTGCCGGAATGAAATGAAGAATTTGAGTAAGCTATATCTGGAACAGAGAAAGAAGGGCCTGGATGTCATTGGCGTTACCACATTGTACGGATCTTACTTCGATGGGAAAACGAGAGAGCAGAATATTACGGCTATGAAAGAGGCATCTCTTGTGGCGGGGTTTGTGAAATCACAGAAGGCCGCTTACCCGATGGTGCTTCTCGGTAAACATGATTCCCTGCAGGATTACGCGGTGACCGGATTGCCTCACGTTGTATTAATTGATAAAAAAGGAGTAATCAGACGAGTCTTTACAGGCATGTATTCTGAAAAATCCTTTTTAACGGCGGTGAAAAAACTGCTGGACGAAAAAGCAGAATAACATTTATCGGTTGAAAGAAGGGCGGGGGAACGAATGCCCCCGCCCGCTACTCAATTATTCTATGAATTTCAGCTGGTTGGAATCGCCGGACACACGAATTTCATTTTTCCCGGCAAATCGATCTTCCAGAATCATTTTTGAGAGAGGGTTCAACAAAAATTTCTGAATGGCCCGCTTCAATGGTCTGGCCCCGAATCTTGTATCGTAGCCGAGTTCGGCAAGCAGTTCATATGCTCCGTCGTCCATGTGCAATTTGAGTCCCTGTGCCAACAGGCGTTCCTGAACAGCTTTCAACTGTATATTCACAATATCCCGCATAATGTCACGGCTCAGGCGGTTAAAAACAATGATTTCATCTACGCGATTGAGAAATTCAGGACGAAATGTCTCGTGAAGAAGGGTGTTCAGTTCCCGGCGGGTATCCTCACTATTTGGATCATCGGCCTGTAAGATGAAATCACTGCCCAGGTTTGATGTGAGAATTAACACGGTATTCCGGAAATTGACAAGTCTCCCTTTTCCGTCAGTAAGGCGTCCGTCATCAAGAATCTGAAGCAAAATATTCAGGACATCAGGATGTGCTTTTTCAATCTCGTCAAACAGAATTACTGAGTACGGTTGTCTACGAATCTTCTCCGTCAGGGCACCTCCTTCATCGTATCCCACATATCCGGGAGGAGCTCCCACGAGGCGTGAAACCGCGTGTTTTTCCATGTATTCAGACATGTCAATTCGGACAAGGGCCTGTTCAGTGTCAAACAGATATTCGGAGAGAGCCTTGGCCAGCTCTGTTTTCCCGACACCTGTGGGCCCCATGAAAATAAATGAGCCAATGGGGCGATTGGGATCCTGAAGGCCGGCACGGGAGCGGCGGATGGTGTCACTGAGGAGGGAAAGGGCATTGTCCTGCCCCACGACGCGGGCCTTCAATGCATCTTCCATTTGCAGTAGACGTTCACGGGTGCTCTCCATCATCCGGTTCACCGGTATACCTGTCCATTTGGATACGATACTGGCAATATCATCATCGTCAATTTCTTCTTTCAACATTTTCTGTGCCGATTCATCCTGATTTAATTCTATGTTTGCCTTTGCCAGAGCCTCCTTTGCCTCCGGAAGCATCCCATACTGGATTTTGGCCGCTTTTTCCAAATCACCTTTCCGTGTGGATTCTTCGAGCTGCTGTTCCAGTATTTCAAGTTTTTTCTTGATATTTTGTACTTTCAGCAACTTGTCCTTTTCATTCTGCCAACGGGCCAGCAAGGCCTGTTCCTGTTCTTTTAAGCTGGAAAGGTGTTTCTCAATTTCGTCAAGCCGTATCCTTGATGTCTCATTCTTTTCTTTCTTCATGGCCTGCTTTTCAATTTCAAGTTGCATAATCTGACGTTGAAGCTGATCAATTTCAACCGGAACACTGTCCACTTCAATCTTCCTGCCGGCACAGGCCTCGTCCACAAGGTCAATTGCCTTGTCCGGAAGAAAACGGTCCGTAATATATCGGTGAGACAGCGTGGCGGCTGCGACAAGGGCGTCATCAGAAATCCTGATACCGTGGAACACCTCGTACTTTTCTTTCAGGCCCCGTAAAATTGAAATTGTGTCTTCCACGTTGGGTTCTGCGACAAGAACCTGCTGGAAACGGCGCTCCAATGCGGCATCTTTCTCAATATATTTCTGGTACTCGCTTAAAGTGGTAGCGCCAATGCAGCGTAATTGTCCCCTTGCAAGGGCAGGTTTGAGCATATTGGAAGCGTCCATTGACCCTTCACTGGCTCCAGCGCCAACAAGTGTATGTAACTCATCAATAAAGAGAATGATATTTCCAGCTGCCTTTTCAATTTCGTTCAACACCGCTTTCAGGCGTTCTTCAAATTCTCCTCTGAATTTGGCGCCTGCGATGAGAGCCGCGAGGTCCAGCGCAACGAGTTTTTTATCTTTGAGATTTTCAGGAACATCCTGCTTTACAATCCGTTGCGCAATCCCTTCCGCAATGGCAGTTTTACCAACTCCCGGTTCACCAATCAGGACAGGGTTATTCTTCGTCCGTCGGGTTAACACCTGCAGCACACGTCGAATCTCATGATCTCGCCCGATAACAGGGTCCAGGTCCCCCTGAGCCGCGAGGGAAGTATAATCAACGCAAAAGCGATCAAGTGCCTGATACGTATCTTCCGCACTCTGACTATCCACCGTTTTCCCTCCCCGGACCTCCTGAATAGAGGAGAAAACGGCGTTCTTCTCAACATGGGAGCTGCGTAGTGCCTCTGTCAGCTCACCGGGGTTTTCCAGAATGGCAAGGAGGATGTGCTCCGAACTGACGTAGCTGTCTTTCATCTCCCGTGCCTTTTTCCGGGCAAAGGAAAGTACTTGAATAAAGTTCCGGGATGGAGAGCGATCGCCCCCTGCCACGGCTGGCTTGGAGTCGAGGATGGCTTTCAGTTCATCCATAAGTGCATCCGCAAGTGCACCGCTTCTGGAAAGGACTGGGCGCACAATGCCGTCTTTTCGACTAAGAAGAGCGAAAAGAAGATGGGTTTCCGTAACCTCTGGATGCTCTCGTTCCTCCGCGTCCTGAATAGAAGATGAGATTGCTTCCTGAGCCTGTATTGTAAAATCGTTCAAATTCATATTTGCCTCCCCGTCATATACATTGCCTTAACAATATGGTCCCTTTTGAAAAAAATGCAAGGATATTATCAGAAAATATGAGTGTAATAATATCAGATATAACAAAAATCCATATTAAAGCTGCATTTTGAAGGAAACGCGGTTATAATTTTAAGTGAAAAATTCAGGGGACCGGTCACATTAAGGAGGAAAGGAATGGAAAGGAAAACAGGAAATGAAGCAGCTACGAAGTGCCCGGTTTGCAAAGAAACGATTCTTCCTCACGAAACTGCCCTTTTTTTCAGCGGCAAGGGAAATCTGGTCCAAATGCGGGTAAGAGAGTCAATT
>CBEUWV010000032.1:0-11197 GCA_965546895.1 uncultured bacterium | reverse complement strand
AGATAAAAGTGTCAACTTTTAATCAGGACTTGACAAGGAGTAGGAATGTGGGAAAGAGTAGGAGTAGGGGTAGGAGTGAGAGGAGATCCGGATCTGGTCACCTATACCTACTCCTAACTCCAACGCTCCGGTGGGAGTGGGAGAAAGACGGCATTCGCGCTCGGTGTCACTAGCTCCCTTGCATTTTCTTTACTTGCACACGCACTTTCACTCGCACTGCCGCAAAGCGGCTTCTTTACTTGACGCGGGCTTTCTCACTGTTTTATCATTCAAACAGTAAACCAATTTCCCAAAGGATGGCATTCCATGAAACTTGTACTCATTTTATTGCTTGCGACGAGTCCGTTGATGGCGGGAAACCCGATACCCGAACCGCTGAAACCCTGGACCGGCTGGGTCATGTGGGACAGTCCTGATGCCAATTGTCCCTCCCCGTACAATGATGCGAATACCCATCTATGTCTGTGGCCCGGTGCGCTGAAGATTCAGGCGTCAGCCCGTGGTGGAAGCTTCTCCCAGGAAGTCCGTGTATTTCGGGACATTGGCATGGCTCTTCCAGGCGACGAAGAACTCTGGCCAGTGGATGTGAAGGTGGACGGACGACCGGTAGCGGTTGTGTCATCAAGGGGACGACCTCAGATCAGGCTTAAGCCGGGAACTGTGGTAATAACCGGAAAATTCAGATGGGACGCCATTCCCCGGAAAATTACCATCCCCCCTGCAGTAGGCATTATCCGCCTGAGCGTCGCAGGGAAGAACATTCCTTTCCCTGCTTTGGATAAGCGGGGAAAGCTTTGGTTGAAACGTCATCAGGAAACCCGGACGGACAAGGACGCAATGGAAACCAGGGTGTATCGTCTCCTTGAGGATGGCATCCCCATGTGGCTGACCACACGAATTGAGCTTCGGGTGTCAGGTCGCAGCAGGGAAGAGAAGTTGGGACCGGCATTGCCGACAGGCTGGCATTTGTCCAGCGTAAAGAGCAGGCTGCCTGTTGCAGTGGATTCAGAAGGTAAACTGACTGTCCAGGTGAGGTCAGGAACATGGAACGTTGAGCTAAAATCCTTTCGGACCCATGACATCACATCTCTCTCATTTTCAGCAGATTTATCACCAATTTTCCATAGTGAATATGTGGCGTTTGAAGGCAATCCTGCATTTCGTCTGTTGGATATATCCGGTGCGCCAGTCATTGATCCTAGCCAGACCAGTATCCCAGGCATGTGGAAATCTTACCCGGTTTACCAATGGGATCACAAAAACCCCCTGATGTTGAAGGTGAGAATGAAGGGAAACGGCAACAATGCGGTTCCCCGGGAAGTCTTCCTGAGAAGAAATCTCTGGCTGAGGGGAAATGGCGATGGCTTCATCTATCAGGACACCATGAACGGGAACCTGGATAAGGCCCGTCGCCTGGATGTGTCTCCTTCTGAGGTTCCGGGGCGGATAAGAGTGGCTGGAAAGGGCCAACTGATTACCCGTAATCCGGTGACCGGGAATGCCGGAATTGAAATTCGCACAAATAAGATAAAACTGGAAGCGGTTGGGCGCATTCCGAAACGGGGGCCGATACCGGCTGTGGGCTGGCTCACCGATGTGGACAAATTGTCCATGGACATGCATCTCCCTCCGGGATGGCGACTGCTGGCCTGTTTCGGAGCTGAACGAATCAGTGGAGACTGGATCAGTGCATGGACATTGCTGGATCTCTTCCTGTTATTACTTTTTTCCCTTGCCGCTTACCGGCTGTGGGGAGCGAAATCAGCTGTTGTGGTCTTTTTTGGCTTTGCTCTCAGTTTTCACGAACCGGGGGCAGCAAGGTACAGCTGGTTTTTTCTTCTGATCCCCCTGGCGCTGCTCCGGGTTGTACCGGAGGGCCGTCTGCGGAAATTGATGACATGGTGGCGGAACGTGGCCATTCTTTCATTGATTCTGATTCTTGTGCCGTTTTTCGGGCGGGAGATCCAGTCGGTTATTTATCCGCAACTGGACCCGGGGCAGGAGAGAGTTTCTTCCTACCAGGGCGGTACAAGCTTGCATCGGATTATGTTGAAGGCCCAGAAAAGGAAGGGAAAAATTGTCCGTGAGAAAGACTATCTGGTTAGGTCTCCGGAGCCGACTGAAGTAATGCTTCCTCGTGCATCTTCTAAAAACGCCAAACAGGCACTCTATTCGAAACAGAATCTGGCCCTTTCACCGGATGCACGGATTCAAACCGGTCCCGGTATCCCCCAGTGGAGAGGGGGTCTGGTTTCAATGAAGTGGAATGGCCCGGTGACAGCGTCTGAACAGATCCGGCCCATTCTGATTCCCCCTCTTCTGAGAAAAATACTGGTACTGATGATGCTGATTCTTGTGGGGTGGATGCTGGCCCTGATGCTGGGTGTGCCGCTGAGATGGCCCCGCTCCTTCAAATGGAAACGGGCCGCCGCCGCAATTCTTATCCTGTTTACTCTACCCATCCAGGCTCAGATGCCCGATCAGACCATGTTGAATCAATTGAAACGCCGATTGACAAAGCCAGCACCCTGCTACCCGGCCTGCGCAGATATTTCCAGCGCCTCCCTGATAGTGCGAAACGGGCGTCTCCAATGTCGGCTGGAAATCAATGCCATGCGCCAGACGGCGGTCCCATTGCCGGGCAAACTGCCGGACTGGTCTCCGGTTTCTGTTACCGTGGATGGGGGCAAGGCCATTGTAATGCGAAAAAACGGCTACCTGTGGCTCCTCGTACCCAAAGGAATTCACAGTATTCAGATGAACGGCATGACCCCCGCGGCGGCAGACTGGGAGTGGAGCTACCTCTTGAAGCCCCACTATCTCACGGTCCGGGCCTCGGGTTGGACCGTTACCGGAATCGGAAAAAATAATGTGCCGGAAAAGCAGATATTCTTCTCCCGAAAAGTACGGAAAGGGGGGAATTCCGGGGACGATTTCGGTTTGATTGCTACGGAACCGCTTGTATCAGTCCAACGCTTCCTGGAGCTGGGAATGAACTGGCGAATTCAGACGACCGTGTACCGCCTGTCGGCAACAGGGAAAGCGATTGCGCTGCAGGTGCCGCTTCTCGAAGGAGAGCAAGTTCTTTCGGTTGACGACAGCAAAATAAAGGATGGAAAGATGGCTGTCAGTCTGTCAGCAATACAATCCTCTTTCACGTGGGAAAGTAGATTGTCTGTCGCACCGGCCATCGACTTGAAAGCCGAGGACACGAATCGCTGGGTAGAGACATGGGGTGTCAATGCCTCTCCCGTATGGCACGTTGAAGCGGATGAAGGCACAGGGGTTTACGAAAGCGGGGATAGTGCGAACAAACTGTTATGGAAGCCCTGGCCCGGGGAATCTTTGACTCTGCACATTGCCCGTCCGAAAGCCATTCCCGGCCCCACTGTTACGGTCAACAAGGTTTCCAGAATGGTCAGCGTTGGTTCCCGTATGCGAAAAACCATTCTCAACATGGATGTAGTCAGCAGTCTGGGGCAGGATTTTTCAATGATTTTGCCGGAAGGTTTGAAGGTGGAGACGATAAAGAGGGGAACATCTGCACTGCCAATACAGCGAAAGGACAAGCTGTTGACGCTGCCACTGCTGCCGGGAAAACAGCATATTCAGATCAACTTGAAAGAAAGCAAAACAATGGGCATATTGACACGAACCGCACCTATCAAATTGGCCGTGGAGGGAGCCAATATTGAAACCGGAATTGGCATGCCCCGGGATCGCTGGCCGCTTCTTGTGGGCGGGCCGGCACAGGGTCCGGCAATCCGGTTCTGGAGTGTTTTCCTTCTGATGATTGTCCTTGCCCTTATTCTGGGAGCAATCCCCGGATCGCCACTGTCCCGATGGGAATGGATTCTTTTGGGGATCGGTTTGACCCAGGGGGGGCTGACTGAATCCATCTTCATTGTCGGCTGGTTGTTCCTCTTGGCATTTCGGGGGAGCGAGCGTTCCAGGGATTTGTCTGATGTTACATTTGATTTCTTTCAGCTGGGCCTGGTGGCGCTGACTTGTATTGCCCTTGGCATTCTGCTGTCCATTGTTTACGCCGGGCTGATGGGGCGGCCCGAAATGTACATTGTTGGAAATGGTTCCAGTATGGATTATCTCCGGTGGTATCAGGACTTCTCAGAAGGAAAACTTCCGGGAGTCTGGGTATTGTCCATTTCTATCTGGTTCTACCGATTCCTGATGCTTGCCTGGGCATTGTGGCTGGCACACTCCCTTATCAAATGGCTGGGGTGGGCATGGCGCCAGTTCAGCTTTGAGGGCTTGTGGCGAAAGTTCCAATTTCACCGGAAAGCGAAAAAACCGGAAGCAATCCCGGAAGAACTCAAATAAACGCGCAAAAGAACCCGGGGAAGGAACAACCGTTCCTTCCCTATTTTTTTCTTCCCCCTGTGCCTTTTAGACGTTGTACGAAATTCCCTTTCCCCCGGCGTTTTCTGCGGTGAATGCCTTCGGGATAAGTAGGAGTAGGTGTAGGAGGCAGAAAGTGCACGGCTGATGGGAACCGGTCAAGCCCGATTAAAATCCTTCAGTGGAAGCGAAAAGTCCGACTTTCAGATTCTGGGCCATGTAAATCAGGCGGCCATCCACCAGGACACTTCCATCCCCGATCACCATTTTCAACTTGGACGCCATTACCCGCTTGATATCCAGGTGATAGAGCACCTTTTGTGCCTGTGGAAGGATCTGGCCCGTGAATTTAACCTCACCAACGCCCAACGCTCTACCCTTGCCCTGATATCCCTTCCAGCCAAGGTAAAACCCCAGCAATTGCCACAGGGCATCCAGGCCCAGGCAGCCAGGCATGACCGGATCTCCCGGGAAATGGCATTTGAAGAACCACTTTTTCGGGTTAATGTCCAGTTCCGCGATGATTTCGCCCTTCCCATATTTGCCGCCATTTTCCACAATTTTCACTATACGGT
This sequence comes from uncultured bacterium, assembly GCA_965546895.1. Taxonomy (GTDB): domain Bacteria; phylum Acidobacteriota; class Holophagae; order Thermotomaculales; family Thermotomaculaceae; genus UM-FILTER-49-7. The sequence goes on along the minus strand of CBEUWV010000032.1, from coordinate 6,266 downwards.
CTATCATTCGCATTTTTTTTACAGGCAATCGGGCATTATCCTTACCGAACAGCTTTCCCTTGCCGCATTTGATGATTTCTTTTAATGAATAAAATGTCTTTCTCTCCATGTCTCACCTCAACGGAAATTCAATATTTGTATTCTACCAAAAATAGCGCATTCTGGGAACAACAAGCTGTAAAAGCGGCACCCCAACACTTTCCTGAGTCAATACCCATCTTTTCTATGTCTTTTGATGTTTTTTGTTCTGGATCAATTTTATTCTTTACTTTTATAGTAGGATTAAATCCGGGAAAACATGATTCCGGCTTCAATGCCGGGAAGGAGGAAGAATATGAGTGAAACACTGCATTCCGCAGACAGGCGGAAAAAACTGCTAAAACATATGATTCGCCAACTAAATAGTGGTGAAGCGATGGGCAGCGTCAGGGACTCGTTGGTCCGGCTTCTGGGAACAGTGCCGTACGAGCAGGTGGTTCAAGTGGAGCAGGAACTGATGGCGGAGGGATTGCCGCAGGAGGAAATCCTGAAACTCTGCGATGTGCATGCCCAGGCGCTCAGAGGCCACATCGAACAACCTACGGATTTGTCTGTACCGGAAGGGCATCCGCTGGACGTGTTTAAAAAGGAAAATGAAGCCATCATGTGGGAAGTCACCTCACTGGATAAACTGTTCAGCGAATTAGACTCACTGGATGAGTCGGTTCCGGCCGGAGAGGTGTTTGAGAATATCCGTAAACATTTTTTTGCACTGACGGATGTCGGAAAGCACTATCTTCGCAAGGAAAACCTGCTGTTTCCCTTCCTGGAAAATCACGGTATCACCGGACCTTCCACTGTTATGTGGGGGAAACACGACGAAATCCGGACCTGGCTCAAGGCCGGGTCAGGTGCCCTGGAGGAATTGACCGATCATGTAACAGTCGGAGATTTGTCCGCGCTGGTGGACTTCGCGCTGAAACCCGCAGGCAACGCCACGGCGGAAATGGTTATGAAAGAAGAGGAAATACTGTTCCCCATGTCCTGGGAAAAACTGGATGAGACAGAATGGGCACAGATTCACCACCAGACAGGAGATTACGGGTACTGTCTCATTGAGCCTGAAACTCAATGGGAACCGGCTGTGGATGTGGAGGAATCGACGGCCAGGGATGCCTCGGGTAGAATTCGCCTCAGTACCGGCACCATGACACCGGTGGAACTGGCAGCCATTCTAAATACCATTCCCTTTGACATGACTTTTGTAGACAAGGATGACACGGTACGATATTTCACCCGGGGGAAAGAACGGATTTTTGCCCGGAGCAAGGCGATTATCGGCCGGAAGGTTCAGCACTGTCATCCGCCGAAGAGTATGCACGTTGTGGAAAGAATTCTATCTGATTTCAAGGCCGGCAGAGAGGAAAACTCTGCGTTCTGGATCAATCTCGGTGCAAAATTTATTCATATCGAATATTTTGCGCTCAGGAATGAATCAGGCGAATACCTGGGGACTCTGGAAGTAAGCCAGGATTTGACCGAAAAACGAGCATTGAAAGGGGAACAGCGACTCCCTGCAAACGACAAAACAGAAGGACCCCATGAACAAAAGTAAGGCCAGGGAGATTACCCCGGATACGAAGGTCGGTACCCTGCTGGATGATTTTCCAGAACTGGAACCGGTCCTTATGGAATTGTCCCCGAAATTTGAAAAACTGAAAAACCCGGTATTGAGAAAAACTGTAGCAAAGGTCGCCACCCTTCGCCAGGTGGCCAAGGTTGGAGGTGTGCCTCTGCCCCGTCTGATAAATGAACTTCGGCATGCTGCCGGCATGGACCAAATGGAAGTGGAAGAAAGTGTAATAGGAGAAACATCCCCGCCTCCCTGGTTCGAACCGGAAACAGTGTATGAAACCCTGGACATCCGCCCCTTCATTGAATCCGGCGAACAGCCGATTTCCATTGTAATGGAGAAGCTGGCTGCACTGAAACCCGGGGGAATTATGAAAGTAATTGCCCCGTTTGAACCGGCCCCCCTCCTCGACCTTGCGAAGCAAAAGGGCTTTGCAGTACACTTGAGAAAAGAAGTTGAGTCCGGAGCGCTTGCCTGCTTTTTCCGTACTCCGGACTGAAGGAGGGGTATGTATGTCGGAACTTTTGCATGGAAACGGGGACAAGGTTGAAAACCTGCTGAAATTTTCCCTGGGGATTGTCAAGGGTGAAAACGGCAGGGAACTGATGGACAAATATGGCTACGCCATTGAAAATGTCACCCCAAGGGACATTGTGGAAATGGAAACTCGTCAGCTCGCTCTCGGTGTATCCATTGACGCCATCAAGGAAACAATCGGGAAAGTGATCAATGTTTTCTACAAATATCTGAAAGAGTACCCATGGCAGCGGCCGGAACCGGAAACCTTCCTGTACGAACTGATGGCTGAAAACCGGGCGTTGGAGGCCCACCTTGCCGAAACGAAGGAAGTGGTGAAGCAGCTGAACAAAGAAGCAAAAGGTCTGGCATCACCATCATCGGGGACAGTGGTCAAGCTGCGAAACCTTATTGATCGACTCTTTGAATTTGAAGTTCACTACGACAAGAAAGAAAATGTCCTCTTCCCCGCCCTGGAAAGACGCTGGGAATTTCCACGTCCCCTGCATGTCATGTGGTCCATTGATTCCGACATCCGAAAATCCGTCCGGACCCTTCGGGACCTCCTCGCGCTGAAAACCCCGGATATGACGGAACTGAACCGGGAACTGGGGAAATATTATTTCCTTGCCCACGGCATGGTATTCAAAGAAGAACTGGTGGTCTATCCCCTTGCAACAGAAACCGTTCCGGCGAAAGAATTTGATGAACTGCGCCGGGTTTCATTTGACCTGGGGTTTGCCTTCATCGAAACTCCTGAGTGCCCTGCAGAAAAGACACATGTCGATGACCCGGCAGGGCCGGACATCGGCATGCTGGATCTGGAAACAGGCACTCTGACTAAGAAACAGCTCATCCGAATGCTCAACACTCTGCCGGTGGACATCACACTCATTGACGAAACTGACACCGTCGTTTACTTCTCGAACCCGAAAGACAGGTTATTTTCCCGTTCAAGGACCGTCATCGGCCGAACCGTGCAGAATTGTCATCCACCGGAAAGCGTCCACATGGTCAACGAACTTCTGAAAGCCTTCCGAAACGCGGAAAAAGATAAAGAATCATTCTGGATTACCCATGGCAACCGGTTTGTCCTGATCCAGTACTTCGCCATGCGGGACCCTGACGGCACATACAGAGGTTGTCTTGAAGTTTCTCAGGACGCCACAGACATCCGCACTCTCACCGGCGAAAAACGTCTAATCAGCGAGTGATCAGCCGTTGGCGGAATGCCAGCTTTGGACTTTTGTTTAGGATATTTGGAACGGAAAGCACCAAGTTCAACGTCGTGGTTTTTTCGAGTTGGTTGAAATGATTGGCTCAGTTTTGTTGGGTTCTACGCTTGCTTCGACCTGTGCCTGTTCGACAGTCTTCAGACGTTCACGCTTCATCTGAATCTTCTCTTTAATCTCTTCTTTTTGTTTGCCTTCCGTTTCCTTCAGAGCGGTTTCCAGATTACCAATATCCTCAATCAGTTCCTTTTTTTTCAGCTTCTAATTGTTCTGCCTGCTCCGCTTTATCAAAAACGATTTCCTCCGCACCTACAGCCTCTTTTTCTGGTTTTACCTGAACGAAAGTTGGAATAACCTTCTGTTCCTCAGCTATCCGGCGTTGGTTCATAAAAGCCGGTGACATGATTTCAATGCCATTACCATGCAAAGTATTCAGTACAGTCCGGAATAAATTTGAACGAGCCGTGAGGAGCCCTTTAACGTCCGCAAGTAGACCGGAGACCCTGTAAGTTATGGAAAAATTCCCCAGTTCAAGGATATGGACGAAGGGGTCCTTCAGTCCCGTTTCTTCCGCCGCCTTAATGAGCAAAGGTTCAATCTTCAAATGATGGATGTCATATCCTAAAGACAGGGTGGCTGAAACGATAGCGCCTGAGCTTCGTATCGTGGACACCGGGTGGCTGATTAAGTATGTATTGGGGAGAGCTATAAGTTCCCGGCTTTCAGATTGTATTTCAGTATCAAATAATCCCCGTTCAGAAACACGACCAAAAAAATCACCCACGCGAATAAAATCACCGGTTCGGAAGGGTTTCGTTATCCGAAGCACAACTCCGGCCATTAAGTTCCCGATAACAGTTGTTGATGAGAACGCAATTATTCCTGAAATGAGAATTCCAATCAGCCCAATTATCTGGTTTCGAGAACTGTCGCTTATGGGTAGTGCAATGACAAATGCCAGAATGCCAACAATCGTCAGAACCAGCATCAAGATCTGAAGGGGGAATTTGCGCTCATTACCGATTCCCGGACGTCTCCCGATAAGGAACCAATAACAACCCCACAGGATTGCAACAGACACAATAAGAATAATCAATGGAGGCAGAAAGGTAAAAAGAAGATTTAAGATTTTATCCGAGTTTTCCATAAGCAAGGCCCTCTATTTCAGCGAATTTCATATTCTCCACACACCCTTTTTTGGGATCAAAAACAGTAACTTTTTCTTTGACTCTATACCTCATTTTACTGAATGCCAATCAGTTAGCGAATCGACCCCACTATGAGGCCAGCAACCAAACCATAAAATCACTCAATGCGGTTGACGCAGTCAGGTATGGTTCATTATTCTTCTTAGTCCTCTTTTGAATCTCCGTTAACAGCTCCTTCAACGTCCAGTCAGTAACATTTGTCTTTTTCTGATGGTTGTCATGTGAGACATGGCCCCACATGTGTTGGAGTGCATTCCGGATACCACCTTCATTTGGCGGAATTCTTAAGGTTTCTGTCAAAAGTGAAGCCAGCTCAGAAAAACCACAATTCCCAACTGCAGCATCTCGACCAATTTCTCTGTAGAGATTCTGGTCCCGGGCCAGAACAGAATACTTGTGTTGGCTCCATAGTTGCTGCGGGTTCAGCGGTAGCGGTATCCGACCTTGTTCTTTATCTTTGTATTTCTCCCTGAGTATCTGATATTGCCTACCTGGTTCATCCACATACTGTGGCGGCCAGACGCCCCCGCTGGATTGCATGTTAATCGGAGACCTGTCGGTGAACCCTCTCAGGGCCATTTCACATGCCAACTGTTTATGCCGCATTTCCAGTGCCCAACCGTACCCGACCCAGCGCTTCGTTTCCGGATGTTGAGAATAACCTTTCTTGTTGTTTAGAATGATCGAGGCGATACCGTGCAACTCACGATGCTCACCAAGCAGACTTTGTCGGTTTAAATAGCCCGGATTAATGTCCCAGATTCTCATTTGAATAGACTTGTCACATTTGAATCAAGCAGCACCAGGAAGCGATGCCGGCTTGAATGATTTGTAAAATAACAACACCATCAACCGAGGATCTGCAAATTGAGCTGCCACACTGAATAGTTAAGGACAGATGCAAAAGTTACCCACAGCAGGTAGGGACACAGCAATCCCCCCGCCAGCGGACGTACACGCCAGAAAGAAACGAGAGTGACAATGATAAGAACCCAGAGCAACAGGATATCGGCAAATGCCCAGAAGCCGCTTTGCCAGGCAAAGAATATCCAACTCCAGAGGGCATTCAGGACCAGCTGGACCAGATATAACGTCAGTGCCGTTCGATTGGGTCCAAATCCACCGGAACGCCAGATAAGCCACGCGGAAATGCCCATCAAAATGTATAGAATTGTCCAGACCGGCCCAAAAAGAAAGGCGGGTGGTGCCCAACTTGGCTGTACAAGCTGACCATAGAGAGCTTTGGCATTTATCGTCGCTCCACCTCCAAGAGCGGCAGCGGCAAAGGTCACAATGAGCCAACCAAAAAGCCCCGAAATTTTCCACTTCTTTAGCTGTGACATGATAAACATCTCCTTGTGCTCAACTTAGTGTTTCCCGAACAATCTCCTGTTGTTGCGGATGAATCTTCAATCTTTATGGCAATCTACACCCCATTCCTCCCCATGTCAAGACATGAAACCTTCTGTGGGATGTCAGATGTTAGATTGCGGACAAAATTACAGAGACAAGAAATGAGAACGGCAAGAACGGCTAATGACACATTACTACGTTCTTTCCCAGATTTTTCTTCCACCTAACATTCTGAGGTTCCGGCGAAGCCGGAACTTCATATCCTTGCCACACCCAGAAAAACTGCATGGAGAGTTACAACCAAGACTATGAACAGCTTTCTCGCTGTTTCCGAGCTCAACCCCG
>CBEUWV010000031.1:0-11349 GCA_965546895.1 uncultured bacterium | reverse complement strand
CAGTGGTTGCCAAAATTGTGATTGTTACTTCTTTGGCCAGACCCATAAAAAAAGTGCTTGATACAAAAGCGAGAATGAGGATCAAACGACGCATAAGTCCCTCCCAACCAAGTTGTGAATGGATTTTAGCATAAAAATGAAGGATTGAGGGGAAAGAAGAAAGGGATTTCACCGCAGAGGCGCAGAGGGGGAAGAGGGGGGAGGAGCAGAAAGGGAATTTAACACAAGGTCAGAAAAATTCATCCATACTAATCACAAGTCACGAATCACAAATCACGGTTGAACAAAGCGAGACTCAACACAAAGACACCAAAGGCACAAAGGTCAGAGGGAAGAAGATGAGAAGTGATGGGTGATGAGTGATGTGTGACAAAAGACAGGGAATGGCGAAATCCCTTCTGCCTCGCACTTGCACTTTCACTCGCACTTTCTGCCCCCTACTCTGCGGAGTGATGGGTGATGAGTGAAAAAGGCAGGGAACGAGCCAACTCCCGCTCTTGCCCTTTTCTGAACCATTCACCATCCACTATTCACCATCCACCATTCACGGCAGCTTTGCTGCCTTGCACTTTCACTTGCACTGCTTCCTCTTTTGCCTCGCACTCGCATTTTCACTTTCACTTTCCTGCCGCCCACATATCTTTCATTCATCTCAATCAATTTTCTTTCCCTGGGTAGATTTTTCTGATAAACTATGTTCAAAAGAAAGTGCGTTTCTTGGACCTTTGTGTATCTATTAACCATGATATTTAACATAAGGAGAAGTATATGAGTCTACTCAAACAAAAACTTGCCGGCATGATGGCCAAAGAACGAGAAGACGTGAAATCTCTGAAGGCACTTGGCGACAAAGTTATTGATCAAGTCCATGTGAATCAGGCTATGGGCGGCATTCGAGGCTGCAAGGTACTGATCTGTGACACGTCTTATCTGGATCCTATGGAAGGAATCCGTTTCCGCGGCATGACGATCCCGGAAACGCGCAAAGCACTCCCAAAGAAAGCAGGTAGCGAAGAACCCTACGCGCTGGGCATCTGGTGGCTGCTCCTTACCGGTGAAATACCAACCATGGAAGAAATTCTGGATCTGGAAGCGGAAGTTAAAGCAAAGGCTGAACTGCCTCAGTACATTATTGACGTTCTCAGAGCTATGCCGGAGGATGCTCATCCCATGGCAATGTTCACAACCGCCATCGCTGCACTGGAAGGAGAATCCGCTTTCCGCAAACGTTACAACGAAGGCATGACCAAGGCTGAGTATTGGGAACCTACACTGGAAGATTCCATTAACCTCCTGGCAAAACTCCCATTGATTGCAAGTTTCATTTACAGGATGAAATACAAAGGTGACAACCATATCGCAGCTGACCCCAACGAAGACTGGGGTGGGAATTTTGCCCACATGATGGGAGTTGAGAACCCGGAATACAAGGACCTGATGCGACTCTACCTCCTGCTTCACAGTGATCATGAAAGCGGAAACGTCAGTGCCCACACCGGCCACCTCGTTTCTTCGGCACTTTCGGACGTGTTCTACTCTGTGGCAGCGGCAATGGCTGGCCTGGCCGGTCCGCTCCACGGACTTGCCAACCAGGAATGTCTGAAGTGGATTCTCGACCTGATGGATCATTTCGGTGGCCGCACGCCTAGCAAGGAAGAAATTGAGAAATATGCCTGGGATACACTGAACAGTGGGAAGGTCATCCCCGGTTACGGTCACGCCGTACTCCGTCAGACCGATCCCCGCTATGCTGCCCAGCGTGGCTTCGCACTGAAGCACCTGCCGGATGATCCGATTTTCAAAACCGTCAGCAATGTGTACGAAGTGGTTCCCGGTATTCTGGAAAAACATGGGAAAGCCAAAAACCCGTGGCCCAATGTAGACGCACATTCCGGCGTACTCCAGGTATACTACGGAGTGAAAGAATACGATTTCTATACTGTTCTGTTCGGTGTCTCCCGTGCAATGGGAATCACGTCTCAGCTTGTCTGGGATCGGGCATTGGGTTACCCCATTGAACGGCCGAAATCCATCACCCGCAAGATGCTCAGGGATCTGGCTGAAAAAGCTGAATGAAGTGAACTAATCCGGGCCACCACACGGTGGCCCTTTTCTTTTATCCAGGGCAGGGGGTCTCTCATTCCATGGTTCCTGTCCAGCCGCTTGGTTTTCTATCCACACTTTATCCTTTTACCCTGATATTTCAGACAGGGAGAGTTCTCTCTAATCCGTATCAGAGGTAATTATTTTTTCTTCAAATAATTAGAGCCACCAAATGCTCAATTTAGCGATCTTATTTCTGTGCGATTTTTTTTGCAGGTTTCATATCCGTCACAAAAACTTGACCTCAATAATGTTTATGTGATAACTTATGAAAAAATAAGCCTCGGGAGAGAGTGTACAATGAAAAACATTCTGGTAATTGACCCCAGTATCATGATTCACAAAATTGTTCAGCTGGCATTTCCGGAATCTGATCACAATTTATTCTTATCAAGCATTTATCCGCCTGAACTCCAACCCGAGGAACCAGTGTCTCTGATTTTGCTCTCTGCTGACCTCCCGGATCACGAAGATGTATTCGCGTTGGGTGGTGAATTGAAAGAGACTTACAAGTGTCCGATCCTGATGATGATTCCGAAATTTTTTGAGTATGACGATTCCCTCCTTGCGCAAAACGGCCTGGACGGTATCATCGAAAAGCCCTTCACTTCGGATGCTCTTAAAGATAAGTACAGGACACTTGGTACAGATTCCATGGAGGTAGACGAGCTGGACAGTTTATCCCCGGAAGAGCTGCAGTCGATCACTGAAGAGGAGTTCATGCTGTCAGAAGAGGACCTTCTGGATATCGGAGAAGAAGACCTTGCGGATATTGATATTCCGGATTCACCACCTGAAGGTGAAGAACCGGAAACTGCCGATATCAGTGAGATGCCGGCATCTGAACCTGTCGTTGCTGAAGAAGAAGCAACAAAACAGCCTCCTTCGATTTCTCCCGAAGGTGAGCAGGAAGCGGTGAGTGCAGCTGCGGAAGCTCCATTTGAAGATATGGAAATGGATGAAGAATTGGATTCAATAGATTTCGGTGACCTGGAGGATGGAGAAAGCCTGCTGGATGAGCCCGTCATCCTGAAACCTGACAATTTATCTGAAGAAGAAACGCTCAGTACCACTGAACAGGAACTGTCCGGCCCTTCAGAGAAGGAAGAACCCGCCATTTCGGACATATCAGAAACAACTGATGCCGAGAATGCTGAAGAAGTAGAAGAAGCTCCAACAGATGCGCCTGAAGATGTTCTTGTTGGAATTGAAGACACTGAAGGAGAAAGCGAATCACCATTCCCTGCTTCAGACGAAGAAATAGAAGATTTGACTGCCGCGTCTTCGGAAGCCGAAACGGATGTTGTGCCTGAAGTCGGACCGCAAACCATTCGGGAAGCGGTTGATTTCGAAGGCGAAAGAGATGTTCCTTCTCCCATGCCGGAAGAGGTGCTGAAAGATGCCGACGCAGAACCGCTCACGGATCTCCTGGAAGTGGAATTGGAAACACCAGCTCCAGAAATTGAAAATGAGCCCGTTGCTTCTGCAGAAGAACCCGAGCTTACAGAAGAAGACCTGCCTGATGTCGATTTCGCAATAGAAGAGGAACCACAGACTCTTCATGTAGACGAATACGAAGTGGAACGTCCAGTTGAAGAAGAAGAAGTAGTAGTTCCCCTGGACATCAGCCGTCCGGATGAAGATACAGAACTGATCCCCCCCCCTTCTTCTCTGAGTAAAGAAGGGGTTGGAATAGACGGAAAGCTGTCGGACACTGACATCCAGAAAATTGCCGAGAGGGTGGTTGCCATGCTCAGTGATAAGGCAATCCGGGACATTGCATGGGAGGTTATTCCCGTGGTCGCAGAGGAAGTCGTTCGTGGCCGGATCCGTCAGCTTGAAAACGAAGAGGTTGAATAAAGTCGTATCATCCGTTATCCTGATTGACGATGACGATTGAAAGACATTCTCGAATGGTTTCCAAATTTATTTTCAGCGTAGTATTGAAGAACTGTGTTTTGTTCCCGGTCTTCCTTTGTTTTAGCTTTATCATACTGCTTAACACCGGATGTGCACCAAAGAAAGTTTCCGCCAGTGTTCCGACATCAGTAACACCAGAACCGGCACCTGTTCAAACGCCGGCACAAAAGAGCATCCAGGAAATTTCCGCCATTTACAAGGATGGCAAGATGTATGCCGACATCGGATATACCGATGATGCCAGGCAAAAGTTTGACACAGCAGTAGAAAGAATCTTCAACCAGGATCCGAATATTCGCGGAGACAAAGAGTTTGAAGCATTTTCGGAAACCCTGATTGATAACGTCCATTCCATCGAAATGCAATGGATTCAGAAGGGCGATTCCTATTCAGAATCCAGTCAAAGCGAACAGGCCAACGCTATTTTGTCAGAGAAATTTACCTTTCTTTCTCAAAAAGAAGCGGACAGCGAACGTAAACTGGTGGAAAACACCCCGACAGAATATGGAATTCCCGTTGTGTTGAATAACCAGGTTTTGTCCTACATAAAAGCCTTTTCCACCCGATTGAAACCGGTTATTGAAGCCAGTTTGAAACGGGGGGCAAAGTATGAAGTTCTTTTCAAACAAATCTTCAGAGAAGAGGGTGTTCCGGAAGATCTGTTCTATCTTCCCATTGTGGAAAGTGGATACCGAACCCGCGCTCTTTCCCATGCAAGAGCAAAAGGTATCTGGCAATTTATGCCCGGAACCGCGAGACTGGAAGGTCTCACTGTCAACTGGTGGGTGGATGAGCGCTGCGACCCGGAAAAATCCACCCGTGCCGCCGCACGGCACCTCAAACGCCTCCATGATTACTATGGAGACTGGTACCTTGCGCTGGCAGCATACAACGCAGGTCAGGGGAAAGTAGACCGGTCCATTCGCAAGGCAAAAAGCCGAGATTTCTGGAAGATTGCGCGACATCGCTGGATATTCCGCAGAGAAACCCGAAATTATGTACCTGGTTTTCTGGCCGCAATGGTTATCGGCAAAAATCCTGAAAAATATAACCTGAACAAACTTGAGCAGGAAGACCAGATCTCCTATGACACGGTGACCGTGGACTCCTGCACGGATCTTCGGATTATCGCAAAGCTTTCCGGTACAACTGTGAGTCGTATTCAGGAATTGAACCCGCAGTTGCGCCGTCTGACAACTCCGATCACCAGCAAGCAGTTTTCCGTACACATTCCTGAAGGACAGAAAGACAATTTTCGTGCCGGCTTTGACCAACTGCCCAAAGACAAACGCGTCACACTCCGATACCATCGTATAAGAAAAGGCCAGACTCTCAGCCAGATTGCCAGATCGTATCAGACTTCCGTGTCTGCCATCCGAAAAGCCAACAACATCCGCAATGTTCGGAGAATTCGCGCCGGTAAGACACTGGTCATCCCCATCGGTCAGGGGCATGACTACTACTACCGTGCCGCTCGCGATTTTACGGTCAGTAAACCGAGGTTTCCAAAGGGGAAACGGATTGTGCACCGGGTACATCGGGGAGACACCCTTTTCGGAATTGCCTTGCGCTACCGCACAGATGTCAAGAGCGTTCAAAAGTGGAATAACCTTGATGATAATCTGCTCCATCCGGGGCAGAAACTGACAGTGTATTACAGCCGCTCTGTAGCACCCAAACCGACATCCGCCGCAAGCTCGGCAACAAAACCTGTCCCATCCGGATTTCATCGGGTGCAGCGGGGAGAGTCTCTCTACTCCCTATCAAAGAAATACGGGGTGTCCGTCGATAATCTTAAAAAATGGAACCAGATGCGTTCCTCCCTCATCCATCCCGGTGATCTGCTCCGGGTGGAAAATATCTGAGAGAACTCCCCTGATGGTTGTCAAACTCTGGTCAGCAGATCTGGCCGGCATCCAGGCTCAGCCGGTGACCGTTGAGGTTGACATTTCCAATGGACTCAGCTCGTTCAACATCGTCGGCATGCCGGATACCGCAATCAAGGAGAGTCGGGACCGCATCCGTGCAGCTATCAAGAATTCCGGGTTTGAATTCCCCGGTCGACGGGTTACTGTCAATCTGGCCCCGGCTGACCTGAAAAAGGAAAGCTCCCGTGTAGACATTCCCATTGCCCTGGGGATTGTGATCAGCTCATCCAGGAAGATAATTCCAAAAACAGCGCTGAAAGATAAGATGTTTGTGGGAGAACTGTCACTGGACGGTTCTGTCCGACCGGTGACCGGCATCCTCAGTATCAGTATTTCGGCCGCTTCAAGGGGACTCACTCTCTTTGTGCCAGCGCCCAACTACTGCGAGGCCCGGGCTGTCAGTCAGGCCTCGGTAGTTCCCTATCAATCCCTGAATCATCTCATCAGAATTTTAAATGGAATGGAAGAGATTACGGAACCGGAATGCCCGCAACATCCGAGACAAGAAACATTTCCAGTCACTCTGGAGGAGATTAAGGGCCAGGCACATGCCAAACGGGCATTGATTCTCTCGGCAGCAGGCAACCATAATCTGTTGATGTACGGGCCTCCCGGCGCCGGGAAAAGTATGATGGCGAAAGCGCTCCCGTCCATCCTGCCCTCCATGTCCAATCAGGAAGAAATTGAGACCACCATGATCCACTCTGCCGGTGGTATCCTGAAAAACAAAAGCATTGTCAGGATTCGACCCTATCGGGCACCGCACCATACGATTTCCCACATCGGCCTCATCGGCGGGGGCACAAGGCTGAACCCCGGTGAAGTATCCTACGCCCACAACGGCGTCTTATTTCTGGATGAGTTTCCGGAATTTCCAAGACGGACACTGGAGGTACTCCGCCAGCCTATGGAAGATGGACGCGTCCGGATTTCCAGGGCCTCTGGCACTGTTGAGTTCCCGTCCCGTTTTATGCTGGTTGCAGCGATGAATCCATGCCCATGCGGATATTTTGGATCAAAGGTGCGGGAGTGTCATTGCACTCCCACCCGCATCTCAAATTACCGTTCCCGGATTTCCGGTCCCATCCTGGATCGGATTGATCTTCTGATCAATGTGCCGCAGATCCCAATTGAACAGATGGTTGCCAGTGACACCGGACTTACTTCCGGCGATGTCCGGGAGATGGTGGAAACGGCCCGTCAGATTCAGCATCACCGCAACCAGGGGCCTAATGCCTGGATCAGCGAAAGCCAGTTGAAAACAGTCTGCAAAATGGAACCGGACGCTGAAACCCTTCTTCTGACCGCTTCCAGAAAAATGAGCCTCTCTTCGCGAAGCTTCAACCGGGTACTGAAAGTTTCCCGTACCATTGCCGATCTTGAGGAAAGGGAAATGATTCAAGCCCCTCATATTGCAGAAGCACTTCAATACAAGGTCAACGACTTTTTTGAGTCGGGGATCACCTATGACTGACATTCAATTCTTCCCCTACGAGATTTTTTCACCATCCATGAATATGGCAATTGATGACTACTACCTGAAATTCGGAACCGGTATTATCGTCCGGCTTTACGGATGGAGTCCGGCAGCAATCTCTATCGGGCACTCCCAGAATTTGGAACAGGTTGTGGACATTCCCTTCTGTGCCGAAAACGGCATCCCCATTGTCAGACGAAGCACAGGTGGCGGCGCCGTTTACCATAAGAATGACATCACGTACATGGTTGCTGCCCCGATTTCCATTTTTCAGGACCACAGCGTGGTGGGCATGTACAAGGAAGTCGCCAACCATCTTCTGAAAACGCTGAAGAAGATTGGCATCCCCTGCCATTTTGCCGGAACTGTCAGTCCTGAAGAGCGAAAGCACGGAATAAGACAGGGAATTCCCTGTTTTATGCTTCCTTCGGACTATGAAATCCTGGCCCAAAACAAGAAGCTGGTGGGAAGCGCCCAGCACAGAGAACCCATCCGGATGCTGCAGCATGGCTCCATCGCCTGGAACTTTGATTTTGAGGAAACAGCTGCCTGCCTTCGAACAACAACCGAAAGTCTCCGGGACCGGGTTGCTTCCCTGAACCAGTTTATACCGACACTGTCAGTTGAAGCCGTCCAGGAAGCTCTTCTGCAAACGTTGGAAACAGCCAAATTTCGAATCGTACGAGCGGATTCGGCACTTTCTTCTCACAATCGGGAAAAAGTAATTGAACTGATGGAAGGCTTCCCCTTACAATAGGAAGGAACGAAACGAAAATTCTGCGAGACTGAAGGAGAATTGATGGTTAAAACCGCACTCATTTCTGTCAGCAACAAAACAGGTGTAACTGATTTCGCAATGGCACTGAGCGAACTGGGCTTTGAAGTTCTGTCCACGGGCGGCACTGCGCGAGTCCTTAAAAAAGCAGGCGTACCGGTAACTCTGGTGAGCGACCGGACCGGATTCCCTGAAATTCTTGATGGACGCGTCAAAACGCTTCACCCAGCCATTCATGGCGGCTTGCTGGCAGATATCGACAACCCGGATCATCTGGATCAGATCCGGAATTTGAACATCACCCCGATTTCACTGGTATGCGTGAATCTCTATCCTTTTCGGGAGACCGTAAAATCCGGTGCCGGAGAAAATGACATTATTGAAAATATCGACATTGGCGGACCTACGCTGATTCGTTCATCCGCCAAAAATTTTCAAAGTGTCACAGTGGTCATTGACCCGGGAAATTACGAAGAAGTTTTGCGCCAGTTAAGAGAAACAGGAGAAACAACCCTTGAACTTCGAAAAGAACTGGCGAGGAAAGCATTTGCCCACACAGCCAGCTACGATATTGCCATTTCCGGTTATTTCAACAGCAGCATGAATGTTCTGCATCCGGAAAAACTCCTTCTGGAATTTGATCATACACAGGCACTCCGCTACGGGGAAAATCCCCACCAGAAAGCCGCCTTTTACTCGGAACCGGATCCGAAACCGGCCTCACTGCCCAATCTAGAACAACACCAGGGTAAGGCCCTGTCCTACAATAACATCATGGATACGGACGCGGCTGTTGCCATGGTCCGTGAATTTGAACTGCCAGCCGCGGCTATTGTCAAACATGCCAACCCTTGCGGAATTGGGCGGGACAAAACCTCATTGATGCGAGCGTTCAAGCGGGCACATTCCACCGACGCGCAATCCGCGTTCGGCGGGATTATCGCGCTGAATCGGACAGTGGATGAAGAATTAGCCACTCATATTACTAAGAACTTCGTGGAAGTTGTCATAGCACCATCTTTCACAGAAGGCGCTCTTACTGTTTTCGGAAAGAAGAAAAACCTGCGCATCCTCTCCTTGCCCCTTGACGTGCCACCCACTCCGTTTTCTCAGCTGAAAAGGGTTCGAGACGGCATCCTGATACAGGAGTCCGACACAATCAAAGAAAGCATTAAAGACTGGGAAGTTGCCACCATACACAAACCGGACACGGAAACGATGCGGGCCCTCGAATTTGCATGGACAGTCGTAAAACATGTCAAGTCAAACGCAATCGTATTCTGTCAGCCGGATGAAACCGTGGCTATCGGTGCCGGACAGATGAGCCGTGTGGACAGTGTAAAGATCGCGGTGGAAAAAGCAGTGAAAGAACTTCAGGGTAGTGTACTGGCTTCCGATGCTTTCTTTCCCTTCCGGGATTCAGTTGACGCGGCGGCAAGCTACGGCGTTAAAGCCATTGTCCAGCCGGGTGGGTCGATCCGGGACAAAGAAGTAATTGAAGCTGCCAATGAACACGGAATTCCCATGTTGTTTACCGGAATCCGTCATTTTCGCCATTAAGTTAGAATGGACACAATATAAAGGGAGAATCTCATGATGCATATTTTGCCATCAGAAACAGGCTGGATCGAAATGATCTGCGGGTGCATGTTCAGCGGAAAGACAGAAGAATTGATCAAACGGCTGAGGCGCGCCGAGATTGCCAGATTGAGACTGGCAGTCTTCAAACCGGAAATTGACAAACGATACGACAAAAAGAAAATCGCTTCTCACAGCAGCTTGAAATTTGATGCCACCATTGTTAACAGTTCCAGTGAGATTCTGGCCTCTGTTGATGGCGAAGAAGTAGTGGGAATTGACGAAGTCCAGTTCTTCGATGATGGAATCATAGCAGTGGCAAGGGAACTGGCCATGCGGGGGAAACGTGTCATCTGTGCCGGACTGGACCAGGATTACCTGGGAAAACCATTTGAGAACACAATGCGGATGATGGCGGAGGCCGAATACGTGAGCAAACTGCTGGCAATCTGCGTAAAGTGCGGAAACCCGGCGATCCGGAACCAGAGAAAGATCCATAACGGCCAGAGAATCGTAGTTGGGGCAGCAGATATCTACGAGGCAAGGTGCCGGAAGTGTTTTGACCCGGAATTAAAAAACGAAGAGTAAGATTTGGAGGAAAGGAATATGTCATTAAATCCGTCCATTTTCAGAAAATATGATATCCGGGGAATTGTAGGAACAGACCTCACAGCGGACACCGTCACTGGCATCGGTTACGGGTTTGGAAAATTTCTTCAATCCAGAATTCAGAAAAAATCTCTGACTGTCGCAATAGCCGGTGATGCCCGCGAATCCACACCGATTTTCATTCAGTACTTAACCAACGCCCTGAATTCTCTGGGCATTAGTGTCGTGAACGGTGGCCTCATCCCAACACCAGTCCTGTATTTTTCCGTTTTCGATCGAAAAGTGGATGGGGCTATCATGGTCACCGCCAGCCACAATCCGCCCGAATTCAACGGGTTCAAAATGCTGATTGGAACGGACGCACTTTCCGGTGAAGAAATTCAGGAAGTATACCAGCTGGCAAAACAATGGCCAAAAGAAGCACCTGAAACCGGAACACCGGGCACTTCCAGTGATGTGGACATGCTCGCTCCCTTTATTGACTATTTCCACAGGCAGTTTCCGCCAGGCTCCGCCTCCGGGATCAAAGTTGTAGTAGATGCCGGAAACGGAATTGCCGGTCCGGTTGGCCCCGGTATATTCCGGGACATGGGATGTGAAGTCATCGAGCTGTTCTGCGAGGTAGACGGACACTTCCCCAACCACCATCCGGATCCCACGGTGGAAGCCAATATGGTGGACATCCGGAAAAAAGTTCTTTCCGAAAAGGCGGATCTCGGCATTGCCTTTGACGGTGACGGGGACCGTCTCGGCGTAGTGGACGACGAAGGCCGCATCATCTGGGGAGACCAGCTTCTGACCTTGTTCGCGCTGGATATCCTGAAGGAAAAAGGAAGTGGAACCTTTATCGGGGAAGTGAAATGCAGCCAGATCATGTACGACTTGATTGAAAATGCCGGAGGTGACGCTATCATGTGGACCACCGGCCACTCCATTATCAAAAAGAAGATGAAAGAAGT
>CBEUWV010000030.1:0-11513 GCA_965546895.1 uncultured bacterium | reverse complement strand
CGAGAGCCTTTCTCTTGACAGAAAATCGGATAGAATTTGATGGCATGGGGGCTGTTAGGGCCTTAGGGAAATGGATTGTACTCGGAGAAGGAAAGTCTTTACTGTTTATAGACAAGGCAACCTTGGAAAGTGTGGTGACGGTGCCGCTTCAGCATTCCAGTGTGGCAGACATCTGGCAGGAAGGGGAGGAGATCCGGATTCTCCTTCAGAATGGAGACGGGTACCGGGTGATCCCCTCAACAGGGACTGTGAGCAAAGTACCAAAGAATAAAGATGACAACGCCCTGATTCGACAACATGTTCGCTTCTGGAATGACAGTGCAGACAATGTGGTGGAACTTCGCTTTAAAGACACAGGCGCTCTGTCACTGATCAGTGCGTGGAAAAAAGGTAGGATGGAAGCGGAGATATCTGTGAAGTTACCGGGCAGAGAGCCTGTGGTTCATAGTCTTTCCTTTTCAATAAAAACACTGGGTAAATTTCGATTCAATCTGCGTCTGGTTTCAGGTGCCCTGGTATTGGATTTCCATGAAAAGGATATTGTTGTAACAAAAGAGGCAGGTGAGATTCACTTTTTAACCATAATGGATGGTGAGTCGTACGCTGTGGCGGGGGGGGCTGTTTATTCCTGGGATTCATCAACAGGCACCCTGCGAAGAATGAAGGAAGAAGCGAAGGGTGATGAGTGACGAGTGACGAGTTCAGAAAAGGCAGGATAGTGGGCGTGGGCGGCAGTGCAGTGCGAGTGGGGAAAATTAGGGAAGTGGCAATTCCCCGTCTTTTCTGAATCTGTTCGGGACTTAAACTCAACCTGCGGCACAACGCGCCACTCTTGCGCGGATGCTCCTTTCTGGTACAATGAACTGACTCTGAGAACTGGAGGATGATGTGCGAGTTCCCATACAAGTTGGATTGCTTCAATACGTGGCACTGCTGTTTTCACTGGTTGTTCATGAATCCGCCCATGCCCTTTCTGCACACTGGATGGGGGACGATACAGCGAAGCGGCTGGGTAGAATTTCACTGAATCCTATTGTTCACATGGACATTATCGGGACGGTAGTTCTGCCAATTTTACAGATTTTTACCGGGTTTATCTTTTTTGGATGGGCAAAGCCCGTACCGGTAAACCCATTGAATTTCAAGGACCGGAAATTTGGTATGTTCCTGGTTTCCTTCGCAGGACCGTTGAGCAATATTGCCATGGGAATCATTGCTATTGTGTTGTATAAGATTTCCGTATTGTTTATCTACAAGGGTTCGGCACTGGAACCCATCGTGTATCTGCTTTTTTATCTGGTAATCATTAATTTTGTGCTGGCAGTGTTCAACCTGATCCCGATTCCCCCCCTGGATGGATCCGGTGTACTGTCGGGTTTCATCTCAGAAAAGGCGTATCTGAACTATATGAGAATTATCGGACCATATGGGTTTATCATTCTTCTGGTACTGATTTATACAAACGTGCTGGATGTGATTTTTACCCCCTTGTATCACGTAATCATGAGAATTCTGGGAGCATAGAATGGCAAATCAGAGGAAAAGAGTATTGAGCGGAACCCAGCCCACCGGACGGTTGCATATTGGTCATCTTGTGGGGGCTTTGAGGAATTATGTTGCATTGCAGGAAGAAAACGACTGTTTCTATTCAGTGGTGGACTGGCACGCGCTGACATCCATGTACAGTGATCCCAGCCAGTTGCAGGGGTACATAGCGGAAGTCACAGCCGGGTTTCTTGCAGCTGGAGTAGACCCGGAAAAAAGCGTCATTTTTGTTCAATCGGACGTCAAAGAACACGCGGAACTTCATCTGCTGCTCTCCATGATGACGCCCCTGGGATGGCTGGAACGTGTGCCGACCTACAAGGAAAAGAAGGCACAGATCACGGACAAAGACCTGTCCAACTATGGGTTTCTCGGTTATCCCGTCCTGCAGACTGCGGACATCATTATCTATAAGGCAAATCTGGTACCTGTGGGGGAAGATCAGCTCTATCATCTGGAGCTGGCAAGAGAAATAGTCCGACGCTTTCATCACCTGACCGGGACTTCAATTTTTCCTGAACCGGAAGCAAAATTGACGGTTGCCAGGCGGGTTCCGGGACTGGATGGCCGCAAAATGAGCAAGAGCTATGGCAACTCTATCTACCTTGAGGACACAGAGGAAGAGATTACAAAAAAACTGTCAACGATGGTGACAGATACAAGACGAGTGAGAAGAACGGATCCCGGTGAGCCCAACGATTGTCCGGTATTCGCTCTTCATAAAATCTTCTCCACACCAGATGAACAGGCGGATTGTGCAAAAGGCTGCCGAACAGCGGGAATCGGATGCTTTGATTGTAAAAAAGTACTGATTCGCCACGTTCTAAAAGAAGTGTTGCCTGTGGGAGAACGGGTGAAAAAGCTTAAAAATGATGCCGATTATCTGAACAATGTGTTGCATGAAGGGGCTGCAAAAGCCAGAGAAGTGGCGGCTTCTACAATGGACGAAGTCCGGGCCGCAATGAACCTGAAGAGGTGTTAATGGATTTTTCTCCATCTCTTGACCTGGAATTACAATTGGAAGGGTTCAACGGGCCCTTGGATATGCTGCTGCACCTTGTGAGGAAGCAGAAAATGGCCATTAGCGATATTGCCATCGCTCCCATTACTGAACAATACGCGGAATACCTGAAGCGAATGGAAGAATTGAATCTGGACATCGCAGGTGACTATTTTGTTATGGCATCAACCTTGATGTTGATGAAAGTGAAATCAATGATACCAAGGGAGAAAGAGGCTTTCGAAGAGATGCGGGAAGAGCTGATTTTTCAATTGGAAGAGTATGAAAAAATACTCGCACAGGCCGGAAAACTGAAGGAGCGTCACAAGGAAATTGCCAGAAGTTTTCCCCGTTCTTTCAAAGAGAAAATTGAGAAGGAGGACCGGGAATTCAAAGTCGGAGACAATGGTGCTTTTCTGCTGGTGGAACATTACGCAAGGGTAGTGGAACGGCGCAAAGCGCTTCGGCCTGTTTTGATCAGACCCAAACCCTATACGATGAAGGATGTACTTTCCCTGCTTTTCAGCGTATTTGCAGAGAAAAGAAAAGTACGATTTTCCGCGTTGGCCAGGGCAAGGGAACGGGGGTTTGTGGTTTATCTTTTTGTTTCTATGCTGGAGCTGGTGCGTGAGGGTTCGCTGAAAGTAACCCAGACAGATACTTTCTCAGAGATCATTCTTCAACGGAGAGGGGTGTTTTCTGAAGAGAAGCAGGAACAGCTGATCGCGAGGTTTGAGTAGCATGGACAGTGATTTCAAGGCCGCAATCGAAGCACTGATTTTTGCGTCCGATTCTCCCTTGTCTGTGGATAAGATAGCAAAAGTACTGGAAGCCGAACCTGCACTGGTAAAATCCGCCGTTGAAGAGTTGAAGCATGACTACAGCCATAGCGGAATCAATCTGTTTGAACTGGCTGGCGGCTATCAGTTTATGACTTCCAGACGTTTCTACCCCATGGTACTGAAAATGAAGGACAGTGATCGGTCACTGACGCTTTCTCAGGCGGCGTTTGAGACACTTGCCATTGTGTCGTACCGACAACCCATTACGTCCCAGGAAGTGGCGGCCTTGCGCGGTGTTCAATCGGTTTCCAATATTCTGCGAAACCTCCAGGCATTGGAACTGATTCGGATTGCCGGAAGGAAGGACGTAATCGGCCGACCGATGTTGTACCGGACCACGCAGAAGTTCCTGGAGCTGTTTGGACTGAATTCCCTTGGGGACCTTCCGTCACTGGAGGAAATAGGAGTGAATGATTCATGACTGAAAAAACCGGAGATCGGGTACAAAAAATTATCGCCAGGGCGGGAATTTGTTCCAGAAGAAAGGCGGAAGTACTGATAGAAGAAGGGCGGGTCACTGTAAATGGAAAGCGCGTGACAGAATTGGGTACCCGGGCGGACATCAGCCGGGATGTTGTCAAAGTGGATGGAGAAATTATTCATCCGATGAAAAAGCAGGTATATATCCTCCTTTACAAGCCGCTTGGTGTTGTGACAACGAAAAGTGATGAGAAGAAACGGACCACGGTGATGGATTTATTGGGTTCGGAAGAACGGAAGAGCCTGTTTCCGGTGGGGCGACTGGATTTGAATTCCGAGGGCCTTCTCCTCATTACCAACGATGGTGAATTTGCCAATCACATGATGAGTCCGGCAAGCCATGTGAGCAAGACCTACCTCATTCGGGTCCGGGGCGTTCCCGATGACCGGACAATTGCAAGGCTTGAAAATGGAATGATGCTGGATGGCGTTAAAACCCGAAAGGCGAAAATACGGATGGTGGGACATGGCCTGAACAGCTGGCTTGAGGTGGAACTGGTAGAAGGGAAACGAAACCAGCTTCGGCGGATGTTCAAAAGAGTTGGACATCCCGTTGTAAAGCTGAAACGCGTGCGAATCGGCAACCTGAATGCCGAGGGCCTTGGCCCGGGCAAGTATCGACGCTTATCCGCCGGGGAAGTGGAAGCGCTTCTGGCACCTCCTGCAAAGAACGAAAGGGCAGGGCGAAAGAAGAATCCCGGTGGAAAACAGAAAAGCTGACGAGGAGGCGTGATGATCAGACAACCAAAATTGATAAATTCTCTTTCCCCTTATGTTCCCGGAAAACCCATTGAAACCGTTGCAAGAGAATACGGCCTGAATCCGGGAGAAGTGGCGAAACTGGCATCCAATGAAAATCCCCTTGGGACGCCGGAAAAGATAAAAGAAGCACTTCGTGAAGCCATTGACCGGGTGTACATTTATCCGGATGGAGGGGCCTATTACCTTCGGGAAAGAATGGGGAAGAAATTCAACCTGGATCCGGAGTGGATATTTTTCGGAAATGGTGCCGCGGAAATTATCGAAATGGCGGCAAAAGCGCTGCTGGATGTCGGTGAAACTGCCCTTTATTCACAATATGACTTTGCAATGTACAAGGT
Source organism: uncultured bacterium (assembly GCA_965546895.1). GTDB lineage: Bacteria > Acidobacteriota > Holophagae > Thermotomaculales > Thermotomaculaceae > UM-FILTER-49-7. The sequence goes on along the minus strand of CBEUWV010000030.1, from coordinate 6,546 downwards.
GGCCACCTATGCGTCCAATCACAGAGGAGTGGAAATCCCGGCAGGCCCGGGGTATCATCTGGATCTGGATGCTTTTTTGAAAGCAATTGACGATACAACAAAAATAATTTACCTCAGTAATCCCTGTAACCCCACTACCACCATGATTTCAGGCGAAAAGCTGGACTCGTTTGTGGAGCAGGTTCCGGATGACATACTCATTGTCATTGATGAGGCCTATTTTGAGTTTGTGGACAACAAAGACTACCCCAACTCCATGAAATATATTCAGGAACAGGGCCGGAAGAACGTAATTATCCTTCGAACCTTTTCCAAAATTTACGGCTTGGCAGGGCTCCGTGTGGGATACGCGTTTGCCCATCCGGACCTGTTGTTCATGCTGGGTAAGGTACGATCTCCTTTTAATCTGAACCTTCTGGCACAGGTGGCCTGCACGGCTGCAATGGACTGCGATGACCACGTCCGTGCTTCAGTTGCCCATGTGAAAAAAGAAAAAGCATATGTGCTGAAAGAGCTGGATCGGATCGGCCTCAACTACCTGGCTGAGGAGGGAAACTTCATTGCCGTGGATACAGCCCGGGACGTTGTCCCGGTATTCACTGAAATGCAGCGTCGTGGCGTCATTGTCCGGCCCCTTCACGGATATGATATGCCCCATTGGTTCCGCATGAGTTTCGGTCTCAGAGATGAAAATGAAAAATTCATTCGAGTGCTGGAAGAGGTGCTGTGAATGGTTGCGGTTATTGCAATGGATGGGCCATCCGGTTCCGGTAAGAGCACGGTTGCCCGGCTTGTGGCAGAAAAGAAAAGCTGGTTCTACCTGAACACCGGGGCAATGTATCGGGCTGTCGGTCTCTACCTGGTGGATAACGATATTCCCTGTGATAATACTGAGGTGACGGACAAAGTTCTGGAATCCGTAGATGTTAATTTTGATGTAGATGGCCGGATTCTGCTGAACAAAGAAGATATTTCAGAGAGAATACTGACACCTGAAGCCGCCCGTTTCGCCTCTGACTATTCCAGATTACCCGCAGTCCGCCGGCTGATGACCGCGCTGCAACGAAAAATCGGGCTCAGCCGGCCATCGGTTGTGGAGGGCCGGGATATTGGCACGGTCGTGTTCCCTGACGCGGACCATAAGTTCTTTATTGTGGCATCCCCGAAAGAGCGTGCCAGACGCCGGTACTTACAGCTGAAAGAAAAAGATCCTGAAACCACCATAACCATTGAGGAAATCCTCCTGGAGCAGAAGGAGCGGGACCAGCAGGATGCTGAAAGGTCTCTGGCCCCCCTGAAACAGGCAAAGGATGCAATCCTCGTGGAAACCACGGAGAAAACCATTGATGAAGTCGTGGAAGAAATTCTGGCCCGGTTGTAAACCCTTCCTGTGGGTCCTGCTTCCCACTGTCGTGGTTTTTCTGATTATGATACCCCTTTCCGTATCACCCGCCGGAATCCGACTGGGAAGCATGGCCTTACCGGTGAGAGTAAACGGAAACCTGGTCAACGCGGTCTTCGGTAGTGTTTTCGGTGTGCTGTTACCGATATTGACCTGGATATCCTTGATTCTGTATGGGGGAGAGGTCAAACGACCCTTCGTTCGTCTGGCGATCTTCCAGGCTGGCTTGCTGGTCATTTTGCTGTTTCCGCTAAGTGTCAAGCTGCGGCAGGTACCGCCCTCCCGAATGCTTCTGATCACAATTATATTTCTATTCACTTTGAACAGTATCTTGAAACTATTCAGCTGGCTGTTTCGGGGCAGCCGGACTATCGCCGCGGTGGTGATGGCTTGCATTCAGCTTGCCGGTCCCCTTGTCATGTACATGAACGATTTCAGGGACTTTTTTTCATCTGCCCTGGCACGGATGGCATCTATCAGTTATCTGGAGTTTCCCTTTTATCAAAAAGCAGTTGCATTGTTAAAGGAAGGAAGTCTTTCCCCGCTGATTCCAGACTTGGCTCTCTCCATTGTAGTGGTTGGAATCGCTGCAGTACTCAAGTTTAAGAATAGGAGTGGAGGTTTTGCTCAAACAAAAAGTGAATAGGGATGGTTCTGAGAGTTAGAAGATTGTAAGTTTTCCAAATAGCTGGTTCTGTCTTCAATTTAACATTCCAATGCATGCGTTGGAAAAGGTGGTGCCCGGAGCCGGGATCGAACCGGCACAGGGAAGACCCCGAGGGATTTTAAGTCCCTTGCGTCTACCAATTCCGCCATCCGGGCGCTGGAGAATCATACCATTCCAGTCTTGAATCGTCAAACAGATACGATTGCGAAGGAACTCACCGTTTCACGGCATTTTGCATCGCTTTCATTGCGATACCCGCCATTTCCTCCTGGAACTGTGCCAGCTCCGTGGGTGTATGGTCATTCTGAAGGAATGCCGCGGTTTCTTTGAATATCCGGTTTTCGATTGCCAGAAGGCCAGGGAGGTAACCGGTGTGATCTTCGTTGTCCATCCTGTTGATTCGCATATAGTCTTGCATGTTGCCTTTCCGGTACGGGCGGATGATTGCTTTGAGTTTTGCGGATTCTTCCCAGATTGCGGCCTTTTTTCCTTTCCAGAGGATGTCCGGGACTTTTCCCGCTTCTACCCACAGTGGAATTGCGATTGCCGTGAGGGGTTCACCGGGGATAATCCACAACATAGCAGGACGGTCTGGTCGATCCGGGTTCTTCCCCACAAGAACGATGCAGGCAGAAGTGTAGAACTTATTGATGCTGTCTCTCGTTGAAATCCATGTATCAGGTGACGCCGGGTACAGCTTGAAGTTCTCGGGTGTGGGTTGATCGACCAGAACATTACCTGTGTCCCTGGAAAACCGGTGAAGAATAAATTCCGCACTTATGGGTTTCCCGCCCAATCCTGCAAATAGCTCGGTTGCCCGTGCAAATCGCATATAGCCGGCACCTTTGTCAGCTGTTCCGCTTCGGGAGAAGTTGGTATTGATGAGGTATTTTTCCGGAACGTTTGCGGGGTCAAATTTCTTGAACCCGTGATTCTGGATCTCAAAGAGCATGGCATTTCCATCGGCGTCAATCACCCCGAAATTAGACTCCACTCCCAGATTTTGACCCAGGTTGGCCCTGATAAGCTTTTCAAAATCTGCGATGGTCCGGCATTTCCGAAGGGCGTCTGCCATGAGAAAACCTTCCAGATCTTTCAATTCCCCGGCTTTTTCCGGGAGATTGTACGCGGCGGTGTTCATGATGCCGAACCCGGTTTCATTTAACCCTGCATAGCAGATGCGGCCGGAGGAATCGTTGTGATTTACCAGCGCGAGATAGCGGTAAGGCTTTTCTTTTACCAGTACAACTTTGTTGGAACGGACACCGGTATCCCGGTTCTTCCAGAGCATCGGGGCGCCGCTTTCAGAGGCAAAGCGACTGATGATTGCCGAGGTGCAGTTGTCCACAGCGAAGGTTGGGAAAATTGAAGAAAAAATTGAAAAAATGACAATAAATAGTGAAAATCTGATGCTTTTTACCATAATTTGGTCCCAATTTTGTATTTTTTGCGGAGTTTTTGAAAGTTTCTCATCATTTTGAATTATCACATGCCGTTCATTGGGGAACGGTAGATTGTGTGGCCGTCAAGAGACACGGAAAAAATGGCCCCGTTCACAAAACAGAACCCGGAGATGGGTTGAGGCAGTGTCCATTCACCTGCGATTCTCTGTTCCCCATCCAGTCGAAGGATATGACTGCCGTCTGTGACCCAGAGCGAATTGTTATAGAAGGTGACGGACTGCAGAACAGGAAAGGAAAAACGTACTGTTCGATCAAGGGTAAGAGTGTCGCCATCTGCCAGTTTAAATGCGAAGAGCCCCGCGAAGAGTTGACGGGCAATCCAGAGCCGGGTACCATCCCATGCCATGCCGGAAATATTTCCCACATCCACGGGAAGAGGCAGTCGCCCGCTTTTTCCCCAGAAGACAAAGCGCCCCCGGTTGTCCACGGCGGCAAGGCCGGCGGGCGTGTTCGTATACCCCCGAATAATGAAATTACCGGTGGCGGCGATGAAGCCCGGAGGAGTGAATTGAATTTTTCCATTGGTGATGGGAAATTCCCCGTATCCGCCGTCGCTGCACAGGGCCAGTTTTCCGGTTCTCTGGTCGAAACAGATATCGGTGAAATTTGTGGAAGCTTCACTGTTGAAAAGAGGCACGGAAAAGGTTGCGTCAATGGCCAGATTTCCGGCGAAAGTTTCGGTGCCCACCCAAGGAAACCCTAAAACCAATAGAAAAACACTGCAGAGAACCAGTTTCATATAGCCTCCAGTCTGTAGTTTGCTATTTGTGATTTTATCACACAAGAGTGAAATTCAGGTGCTGAAGCGCGATCAGAAGCCCGGGAGAAGAAAGGGTGAAATTCAGTTTTCTTCTGGTGTTCCCCCTTGACCTTGCAGATAATTTTGAGTATGAAATTGAGTAGATGACCGAGTGCCTGTCTCTTCTGAACCTCATCCGGACTTAACCTCAACCTTAACCTTGTCCCTACTTGCCTTTTAAGTTCTTAGGGATGTGCTATACTGTTCAAGTCCGGCCGAAGGGATTGACCGGAACAACATCCTGGGGCGAACAATGGCAAAATTTGATGTACCGGATAAAAAGTATCTTCGCATCGGGGATGTTTCCCGCCTGCTTGGAGTAAGACCATCGGTGGTTCGATTCTGGGAAACGCAATTCCCCGGATTGAAACCGAAAAAGACAAGGCGTGGCCAGCGAATGTTCAGTCCTGAAGACGTAGAGCTGCTGAAGGAGATTCAGCGGGAACTGAAGGAAACGGGTATGACGATAGAGGGGCTGAAAAAGAAGATGGCGAAGGGGAAAGCCGGGATTAAGGGCAGCAGTACTTCCATAGAACGAGAACAACTCATCCAGATTCGGAACGAACTGCAGTCAATACTGGATTTCCTGAAAACAGGCGAATGAAGATAACACGGGACTTGCTCGAGGGATCTGAAAAACGTTTTTTGCTGCACGGCAAAAAGAAGCAGGCAGATGTGTATGTGGTTCAAGTGGATGATAAGCCCATTGTGGTGAAGGATTATTCAAAAAAAGGATGGTTTTCCCGATGGTATGGTTCATACACGCTGTGGCGGGAATTTCGGAATTACCAGTTTTTGCAGCAGTTCGATTTTGTACCACGACTCATTGGAAAAATTGACCGATTTGCGTTTGCGATAGAGTACATAGACGGTCCCACCGTCGCGGAGCTGAAGGGGCAACCGGACTACTGCTTCTTACCCGGGAAACTGGAGAATGTTGTCCTGGAATTGCACCGTCACCGCTTTTTTCACCTGGACTTGAGAAAACGGGGCAATGTGATGTCCAGAGAAGGTCATGTAATTCTCATCGACTTTGCCAGTTCTGTTCGGTTTTCAAGATGGAATCCTTTTTACTGGCTGATGCGGCCGATTTTTCGCTATGTGGACATGAGCGCGGTTATCAAGTGGCGGTCATTTATCTGTCCCGATTCCCTGTCAGAAAAGGACAAGAGATTTCTCAGGCGCTTTGAATGGGTTCGAATGCTCTGGTTCCTGAACAAGCCGCGACTCCCGAAGCGACCCTCGGAAAAGGAAAATGGCAACTGAGTGGCACCAAACGTCCCAGTATCAGTCCGATAATTTTATAAAAAACTTACAGGAACGGTTTCAGGGACAGTCCGTTTCCATTGTTGAATCAGTGGGGTTCGTCCGGGATGCCGGTGCCTTTTTATCTATCGAAAACAAGTCTGATGCTGAAGAACTGTTTCTGTCTGAAGTGGTGATAATTCTTTGCCGAATTCAACTGGATACGTATGAAGAAAGCCTGGCGGAAGAATTCAAGCAGGCCTGTTTTGTCAGTGCGGAAAGCAAAACCGCGGACATTGAGAAGAAGCTGATTTCCGGTGTTCATGGCCCAAAGGAGTGCATTTTTGTCGAAATTCAATGAGAATGTGTTCAAGGCGACCAACCTGACTGTCCAGAAAAGAGAAAAACTTTTTCTGGAACGAGACCTGGATTCTCTTCGGGAAAGAGCGCAGGCGAAACGGGCAGTTTCTCTTGAAAACGCAGATGCCCTGTGGAAGATTTCAGCGGAGCAATTTCGGAACAACGGGATTGAGGTTTTCTTCGCAGAAACAGCAGCGTCTGCCAATAAGTTCATTTCTGACCGGATGGAAGGAGCGAAACTGATTGTAAAGGGGAAATCCCTGACAACGGAAGAGATGGAATTACGGCAGGTTCTGGAAGAAGAAGGGCGGGAAGGTGTCGAGACTGACCTGGGGGAGGGGATAATCCAGCAGCGAGGGGAGCTTCCCTCCCATTTCACCGCTCCTGCGATTCATCTTTCGGCAGGTGATGTGGCTCAGATGATTAACCGGAAATTCGGCGAAGACTTGTCCCCGGATGCCCACGCGTTGACCGCCTTTGCCAGGGGACATTTGAGGGAAAAGTTCAGAAATGCTGACGCTGGAATTATTGGTGCAAATGCAATCTGCGCGAAACTGGCAACAATATTAGCGGTCAGCAATGAGGGGAATGTCTCTCTGTCTGCCCGTCT
>CBEUWV010000029.1:0-12023 GCA_965546895.1 uncultured bacterium | reverse complement strand
GTGAACCCACCATAAATTCACCGCCAAGATGGGAAATATCTATGCATTCCATTCTCTCTGGCAATGTTTTAAGACCCAACATCAGCTTGAGAGTTTCCAGTTCCTCCCGGCGGGATGCCGCTCTTAAAAGCAGTTGTGTTGCATTCTCCTCAGCCATACGAATCACGGAAAGAAATCTCCCTCGTTTGGGAAAACGAATTTCAATGGCACGGCTGAATCGACGACGATGATAGCTTTCCAGAATTTCGACACGCGGTACAGATTGATTTGTGAGAAGTATGGGTAAGGGCCGGCGTAAACGAAAAAGATGTTGTTCAAGAAGATGTCGAAACAGGCCTTCATGGGTATCAAATACGTATTCACTCTTATCAAGCAATCGCCCGCCCTGGAAATGCAGAATCACAACTCCAGTTCTTCCCGCATCACTTACTGCCGCTATTGCGTCCAGAGATGGTTCCCCTTCAAGAAATACAGATTGTCTTGCTTTAAACCGCCGGATCTCTTCCAGCAGGTCGCGAATCTCACCTGCTTTCTCGTATGCGAGCTTTGAAGACAGATTTTCCATCTCACCGGCCAGGGTTTTCTCCAGTTCCTCGTAGTGACCGGCCAGAAATAACGCTGCCTTCTCCACTGAATGATGATAGGATTCCGCCGACTGATAGCCGACGCAGGGTGCTGAACAGCGCTTTACCTGATATTTGAGACAGGGGCGCTTCCTGTTAAAAAAGTCCTTTCCGCATGTTCGAAGCCGAAAGAACTTCTCTGTGATCCCAATAATGCGCCGAACCGAACCGGCGGAAGGGAATGGGCCAAAATATCGGCTTTTCTTTCCGCTCACATTTTCTGGAAAAATAGATGCCGGGAAACTCATCGTCCATCCGAATTTCAATGTACGGGTATGTCTTGTCATCCTTCAGAAGGATGTTGTACCGGGGCCGATGTTTCTTTATGAGATTGTGTTCCAGGATCAGCGCTTCCACTTCGGTATTGGTTACGTAAAATTCAAGTTCTTGAGCCTCTTTCCGGATCATGACGGACTTGTGGCTGTTGTCGTTGAGATAGGAAGCAACACGGCGCTTCAAATTCAACGCCTTCCCGACGTAAAGGATATTTCCTCCGGACCCCCGGAAGAGATAAACGCCTGTCTTATTCGGCAGGTTCCGGATCTTTTTTGTCAGGGCTTCCATGTTTTTTCAAAGCTGACAGATGTTCCCGAATCGACATGATCAGATGCTTGGGAAAAGGAGACCCCTCCTCCCTGAGTTCCAGGAGTTTTCTGAGGATTTGTTCAGCTTCCCTCTTTCTTTTCATTGAAAGCAACACAATACCCAGGTGGTAAAGAGCCAGCGGATTCCCCGGCGACAGAGAGAGACTCTCCTGTAAAAGTTCATAGGCTTTGTCCAGTTTACCTTTCCGATAGTTTACCCACGCCAATGCGTCCAGGGCATGGTGTCGGAGGTCACGAGCGGAAATCTTCAATCCGGTCTTTGCGCATTCATCAGCGTCTGACAAACTCTCAAGTTCGCACAGGTCCATTGCAAGATAAACATACCCCAATGTCTTTGCATAATTTGATGGATACCGTTCCATCATCTCATGTGCCAACCCCACAGCTTCTTCCATTTGCCCCGCAGCCTTCAGAGCACTGTGGCGGATACTGTAGGCGGCAAGCCCCATCCCTTCCGGAACATCCTGGCTGAGGATACGTTCCGCAAGCAGGGCCGCCTCCTCTACTTGTTCGCTGTCGACAAGATACATAGCGAGGTGAACCATAACCAACGGGTTCCCTGTCTCCACAGCCAATAATCCCCTGCAGTAAGCAATGGCCCGGTGATGTTCCCGCCTTTCAGCAAATTTATCGCATTTTTCCAGCAATTTCATAATTTCTTCATTGTGCCTGACATAGGCAAGACTCTCATCATCAAATTCAAAGGGTCGAACCAGCTCCAGACGCGAAGGGTTCAGCTGCAGGACCTCTTCGAACATCTCTTTTGCTTTTCGTGACCAACCCAATTCAAGATATACCATCCCGAGGTAATAATAAGCATCTTCAAATCCGGGATCTGTTTCAATTGTCTCCAGCAGTAATTTTTCAGCTTTTTTGGGCTGGTTCATATCCTTTTTCACCAGTGCCATGAAAAACAAAATCTCCGGCAACTTTTCCCTTTCCAGTGCCATACTCAGAAAAAATTCCGCCAGTTTGGGGTTCCCTTCAAAATAGAAAATTGTCCCCAGTGTGAAGAAGGGAAGATAGAATTCGGATGAAATTTCCACCGCTTTGTTCAGGTGTTCCACAGCTTCCTCAATTTCGCCTGTGTCATTGTGCACCAGGCCCAGAAAAAGATTGGCATCATAATCATTGGGATGGCTTTCCAGAGTCTGTTGAAAAAACTTGCGGGCACGTTTCAGGTCCGAACGCATGTAAAATGTCTGGCCCAGGTAAAACGCCAGCCGATAGTTTTCAGGGTTTTTCTTCAATGCACTCTCCAGCACCTCCAAACCCTCGTCCAGCTCCCCATCCTCAATTAAGGATTCTGCATCCAGCACAAGCCGCTCAAAGCCCTCCCGGTTTCGGCCGTGAAACATCATTAGAATGCTCTCTTTATATGCCTGAAATCGTTCCCTTTCTTCCTTGTTTTGAATGTCAGAAAGAATTCGATTTTCCCAGATATGGGAAAACTTATCGCGCTGGATCAAACCTTTTTCTGACAGAATTTCAACAAGGGACAACAATCCGTTCCGGAGAACTACCACGTCCTGATCCAGGGTTCCGATTTTACGTTTCAGTTGCACCATTTCTTCGAACAAATCGGAAAAATTATTTTCAAACTTTGAAAAGACCTGAGCGATAATGTTGTCCTTGTCAAATTCCTCCAGTGTACCGAACCGGGGATTGGTGTTTGTAATCAAGCGGGTTCCGCAATTGGAGCATATCGGCACATCTTCAGAGTTGTAAAATCCACACACATAACAGTACATTCAATTTACTCCTGAGGCCCTGCAAAGGGCTGACGGCTCATTTTACTGATTGTAGTCGTAAAATCCTTTTCCGGACTTACGCCCCAGATACCCTGCGTCAACCATTTTAACGAGAAGTGGACACGGTCTGTATTTGGGGTCTTTGAAACCTTCATATAGAACTTCCATGATGAACAGACAAACATCCAGCCCGATGAAATCCGCCAGAGTCAGCGGCCCCATCGGATGGTTCATTCCAAGTTTCATCACTGTATCAATCGCTTCAACGGTTCCGACACCCTCCATCAGGGCAAAGATTGCTTCATTGATCATGGGCATCAGAATTCGGTTTGCCACAAAACCGGGAAAATCATTGACCTCGACACCCACTTTGCCCAGTTTTTCGGTCAACTCCAGGACAGTACTCATCGTTTTGTCACTGCACTGGGCACCTCTGATAATTTCCACCAGCTTCATCACAGGTACCGGGTTCATGAAATGCATACCAATCACATTGCCGGGTCTTCCAGTCAAGGCCGCCAGTTTTGTGATGGAAATAGAAGAAGTGTTGGAAGCAATAATCACGCCCTCAGCCAGCAAATTGTCGAGCTCCTTGATCAGAGATTTTTTGATCTCAAAATTCTCAGTAATTGCTTCCACTACAAAATCACAATCCTTCAGATCAACCAGTTCCACTGTCGGTTGAATCCGATCCAGGACCTGCTGCTTCTCCTCTGCTGTCATCCGTCCTTTGTCTACACCTCTCTGGAGGTTTTTCGAAATTGTATTCAAACCCCGTTCCACAAACTCGGGCTTTACATCCCGCATCACAACCTGAAAGCCTGTGGAGGCAAAAACATGGGCAATTCCGTTACCCATAGTTCCTGAACCGCAAACGCCTACTTTCTGAATCGCCATATCAACCTCCTGAAACAGATTATTCGTGCTCCATTCCATTGTACGACCCGAAACCGTTAACCGCAACCGGAATTGCTGCCTTACAGGCAATGAACGTGCCAGTGAAAGTGTAAGTACGGGAGGGATAGAGAAAATTGGCCCTTTCTTTCTTCTGCTCCTTCTGAGATCTTTGCGTCTTGCGGTGAGTCCTTATATCTTCACCGACAGATTATTTCTTTCCGAATTTACGAACCAGTTTTCGAAATGCTTTAAAAGTAGCCGTGCGTTTCTGCTGTTTAATGGCTTCCATAACTTTTCCGTTGTAATCCGGACTCAAAGCGCAGGCGTCTGCTGTTTTCGGAACGTACAGAAAAAAGGTCTGGGTCCAGAACGGAGTCACTGCTTCCATTTTCCATGTATTCGCATATCGGACCATTGCTTTCATCCATTTGCAGTCCAGTTTTCGATACGTATTTTCCCCGATTCCGGCAGCACTCCAAGTTTCAAGCGTTTCCTTTTTACTCCCTGAGGGAATGAAATATGGCGGACGCCAGGTTTCTTCGATATACACTTTCTTACCTGCCTTCCGTATTCTCGGAATCATTTCATTGTACGTTTTCAGCCCCCTGAGGGCGTATATATCCAGAGAAATATATGACAATGGCTCAACATTGAGAAAGGCATTGAAATAAGAGGTTTCGGTCCACAAAACACCAGCTCCACATCGCGTTTCAGGTGATGCTTCTTTCACAGCAAGCGCAGCCTTCCTGGCAAATTCTGCCCATCTGGCTGGAGAAACAGACAGTTTCATCCTGGCATTGATCGTGCTGGGCTCATGAATGACTACAAAAATATCCGGCTTCAGCTGGGCCCCAATCTTGCGGAAGGCCTCCAGCGTTTCGTTCGTCCATCCATTAAAGCTCTCCACTGGACCATCTGTCACGTTGTATACAGGGTTCAGAGCCAGCCCCAGTCCGGAATTCCGGATGTACCGAATCAGTTCTACGTATTTATGAATGGTTGTGGCGTCCTGTTTTGCCCAGGGCCAGATCCCCAGATTGATGTCCACACGGTTCACGCCGGCTTCACGAAAAGCATCCACATACAATTTCAGTGTATCCAATGGCATGCTACGGATTGCGGATCCGTGGGCAAAAAAGAGATTGGCACTGAACAAAAGTTTATGGCCGGGATTTTCCGGACAGCGCTCTATTACATTATTAAGTACTTTGTTCATTGCCTTCAGATACTGTTTTTTTGTCAAAACATTCCCTGAAGGTGCGCTGTGTAGTGAAACTGTGATGAAGATGCACAAGAGTATTGCCCATGCTGTCCGAATCAGAACGGTTGTCTGAACATTTTTGGCCACCTTTTTCATACCAGGCCTCCTTCTGATTTGCCCCGATTCTACCACAGCGGAAACAGAATCCTTTCCAGACCTCGGCTCACAAGGGCCGATTCTTCCTTGGAAGGCATACATTTTTTATGTAGAATGTGGAGATTAAAGGAGGATTCGATGAGATATCTGCTGCTGCTCCTGTTGACGTCATCCCTTCTCGCCTGGACTCCCACAACCCGCAAATATATGGCGGTTACCGCCTTTCGTGCCTTTCCATCTGATGTGCGCCTGGCATTGAACCATCATCGTAAATCTTTCCTTGAAGGAGCTTCTCAGTCCCTTGCCGGGAAATCCCGGAACGACCTGATAAACGAAGGATGTAAACTCGGAGAGCAGCTTGAAACATTACTGGATGCCAGGCCGGACTTTGATAGGTTTGCAAAAAAGCTGGGATACCTCATGGCCATTACAGCAGAGCTGAGCGATCCATACCTGGACTCAGAATCCCCTCACAGAGCAGATTACAGTGCTTACGTTGAAAGAAAACTGGACTGTTTCTTTTTTGCCGGGATGCCAGTGAATTTTGGCAGGATCGCTACCCGGGACGTCTGCGTTCGGCTATTCCATGTTCCCGATCTCGGCAAGTCTCACCTGAAATCCATTGAGCAGGACTACAAAACCTACCACAATTCCGCCAATTTTGATGATTTGTCCGCCGCATTCGGATCAGGGTCCCTCCTCTTCTCTGATTCCTGCACCGAAATGGTTATTATCACTTCCCTTTTATGGAAGCAAGCCGCAGGAAACGCCGACGACGCAGCGATCTTCTCGCAGTGAACCCTCGGCGTTCAAATACTGCTTGCCCCGGCTGAACCACTTGGAACATTTATGCTTCGTTTTTCAGCTTTTTCTTGCAGCTCCCCCTGTATTTCGCTACACTTGAAGGGTATCTTACTGGAGTTAAATGAATGAGAAAGGTTCAGAGCATTCGTTCCGTTTTTTTTCGGTACATTTTATGGCTTGTTGTTGTGTCTGCCGTTCTTTCCGGCCTGTTGGAGGTTACCATGCAGTGGCAACGCTCCATCGAAGAATTCACTGAGATCCAGGAAACCCATGTTGAGCATGAGAAAAAACTGCTGAAGCAGCGGGTGGAAGCGCTATTCCATTTTGTCCAGTATCAACGCAATCATACGGAACAGAAAATTCTTGAGTTGAGCAGCCAATGGGTCAGCAAAGCCAACATACTGATTCGCCTCGCATTGCAAGCTACTCCTCAGGGTACACCATTGAAGGTGCGACAGAACCGCATCATTGAGATTCTGAAAAAAACCCCGCCGCCGGCCGGTTTCGCCATTGCCGTTATTGATACGAGTAAGAAGCAAACAATCTTTTCTTCCCTTTCATCAGAGCTCACCAAGAAACAGATCCGCACCATTATGGTTCATGTATCCGACTCTCCCTTTGAGGCAGACGGCCTCATCGGCCAGGCGCTTGTAATCCCGCCCATTCACCTTTGTGTTGCCGTTCTTGAACCGCGCGCAGCACAAGAAGAATGGCTCAAAAATCAGGTACTGAACTATGCCGCCTCCATGCGTTTCGGCAAGGAAGGGTACGTCTTTATCAATACCTTTGGTGGAATTCCCCTTCTCAGGGATGGAAAACGTGTAAAGAATGGGAAATCGATGTGGGAACTCACTGACCCGGATGGAATCAAGGTCATCCAGAAAGAATATGCAGCTGCGAGAAAGCCCGAAGGTGGATTTATCAGATATAGCTGGCGGAAATTGAGCACCAGCGAAGTCATGCCGAAAATGTCCTATATCCGTGGGATGAAAGACTGGCACTGGATTGTAGGAACCGGAACATACATGGAGGAGATAGAGACCGCTATTAATCTGAGAAAAGAGAAATTACTGAGACGGATTCGCTGGCAGATCGGCCTTACTCTGCTGGGATTTCTTATTGTTATTGGCGTAATTTTCCTTTTAACAAAGCGAATGGCGCGCAAGCTCAGTTCAGAATTCGATGTTTTTTCAAATTTTTTCCAGGACTGTGCAACCGATCACCGCCCCATTGATACGGATTCATTGAAACTCGCTGAGTTTCATGTCCTGGCCAGACAAGCTAACGCAATGATCGAATCCAGGCAAGGCATTGAAACAGCCCTGAAAAAGAGTGAAGAAAAATTTCGCCAGCTCTTTGAGAAATCCCGGGATGCCATGAGTATTTTGAGCCGGGAGGGATTCATTGACTGTAATCAGGCACTGCTAACTCTTTTTCATGCATCGGACAAATCTGAAATGTTTGTTCCGCCGTGGAAATTGTCCCCGGAATTCCAGCCCGACGGGCGACTCTCGGAGGAAAAAGCCAGGGAAATTATCCGAACAACCTATAAGACAGGGGGCGCCAAATTTGAATGGCTGCAACGGAAACTAAGTGGTGAGGATTTCTGGTGCGAAATTACACTGACTCGAATCCCATGGGATCAGAAAGACTGTATTTTTGTAGTCTGGCGAGACATTACAGAGAGTAAAACAGCCCTCAGCAAATTGAAAGAGAGTGAGGCCCGACTTCGCAAGTCTCAGGAGTTATCCAAAGCAGGAAACTGGGAAGTGGACGTAATAAAGGGCCATTATATTGCATCGGATGAAGCCTATCGAATTTACGGATACACAGCCCTCGGTGCCGTAACATCCTTTGAGGAAGTTTCACGAGCTATACACCCGGAAGACAAGGAGAGAGTGGAAACTGATTTCCGTAACTTTATCATCGACGGAACTCCCTATGACACAACGTTCAGAATCATACGCTTTAACGACGGCAATATCCGTTATATTCGGTCCATGGCGGAGCGCGTCACTGATAACGAAGGTCGGGCCGTTAAAGTTGTGGGCGTCATTCAGGACATTACTGAACTGGTCCGGAAAGACCTGGAAATCAGAACAGAACATGAAAAGATGAAAATCACGTTGGCCAGCATGGCCAGCGCAGTTATTGTAACTGACAGTGAGCTCAGGGTTGAGTTGATGAACCCGGTGGCAGAAAAGTTGACCGGATGGACACAGGCAGAAGCTATGGGAAAATCATTGAACACTGTCTATCGCATCATGGACCCCGAAACCAGAGAAATAATCTCTTTTCCTGCTTCAGGAGATGGAAATACTCAAATACCCAAAAAAAACTCAAGTGGACTGATTGTGGACAAGAACGGCGAAGAACACATGGTTCTCTGCAACCAGGCCCCGATTCAGTGGAAGAACAGTGGATTTCTCGGTCTCGTTCTGGTCTTTCGAGACATCACGGAACATTTGAAAATGGAGAAGGAACTGCAAAAAACGGAGCGCCTGGAATCACTGGGCGTTCTTGCAGGTGGCATTGCCCATGATTTCAACAACCAGATAACCGGCATCACCGGCAATATTTCCCTGATAAAGGCCATGCTGAAAGACTCCCCGAAAGTGAACTCACTTCTTGACGAAGCGGAAAAAGCAGGCAATACCTGCAAGGCCCTTGCCCGGCAGCTTCTAACCTTTGCTTCCGGAGGCGCTCCGGTTACCGAGTCTTTGAATCTGGAGGAACTGATACGGGATAGTGTATCTTTTAACCTTCGGGGAAAACCTGTGGAGGCTAAGATTGAAATCAGCGCCCCCCTCTGGAACGTAAAAGCCGACCCCGGTCAGCTCCGACAGATCATGAGCAATCTTCTGATCAATGCCGTACAGGCAATGCCGGACGGCGGAACGGTCCGCGTTTTTGCAGAAAATGTCCAACCCGGCAATACGCCTGAGGGGACCGGAGGTGATCGATTCATTCGAGTTTCGGTTTCGGACACTGGCCCGGGTATCCCCCGGGAAATTCAAGCAAAGGTATTTGACCCGTTTTTTACTACAAAGGGAGAAGGAAGTGGGCTGGGTCTCTCCACCGTTCATTCCATCGTAAAGCGCCACGGCGGCCAGTTGACCCTGGAGTCCAGCCCCGGAAATGGAACCACTTTTACGCTGTTTCTTCCCGCAGCAGAAGAATCCGAACCCGAAGCACTTCCACCTTTTTCAGGCTCTCCCATTCAGCCCGTAAATGTTCTGCTTATGGACGATGAAGAGATCATCCGGGATGTGGCAGAAGAGATATTTCGCTTCCTCGGACATTCCATCACTGTAACAACAAATGGAGAGGCCGCTCTCGAAGCATACAGAAATGCGATGGAAAATGGCCCCGCCTTTGATTTGGTCCTTCTGGACATTACAATCCCGGGGGGAATGGGCGGCAAAGAGGCCATTGTTCATCTCCTTGAACTGGACCCGAAAGTCAAGGCGGTGGTGACCAGCGGATATGCCAATGATCCAATTATTGCGAATTTCAGTGAGTATGGTTTCTGCGGCATGTTGGAAAAACCGTTCAAGATTGAAGATATTGAAAAGTTACTGAATATGCTGTTTGGCTGATATAGAAAACACTTCCGGCTCCGATGAGGAGGAGAAATGATGAAGAAAATAGCTGTCTTTCTGATTTTTCTCAGTGTTCCTGCTGCAAGTGCAGTCAAGCTGAATCTGAACCTGAAGAAAGGAGATCATTTTACTACAAGCATATCCAGCGCACAAAGTGTCATCCGGGACATTGAAGGCAACCAGACTCAGGTGGACAGTTCTACTGAAATGACAATCGGTTTTAAAGTAACCGGATCAAATGCGGCAGCATATATCATGGAGATGCAATACATGCGCATCGTCATCACCAGCCGAAGCGCCGGATGGCAATACCGCTACGACTCAAGTTCTGAAACAAACGCCTCAAATACAGACTCCAGACGTATGAACACCTTCTATCAGATATTGCTGCATCAGCCAATTACACTGTCCCTGGACCGGCTTACAGGTACAATCAAGAGCATGTCCGGATGGGACAGGATAAGCAGACAATTCGTACAGGCGTTGAAACAGGGAACCGTTGAAGATCGACAGAAACTGGCTGATATGTTTATCTCATCCATTCAGAACGGTATGATAGACGGCGGTCCCAATAGCCTTTTTCTCCCCCTGCCGGGAAAAGCCGTTCAAATGGGGAGCCAATGGCTGGTAAAGGGTACGGTCCCC
This sequence comes from uncultured bacterium, assembly GCA_965546895.1. Taxonomy (GTDB): domain Bacteria; phylum Acidobacteriota; class Holophagae; order Thermotomaculales; family Thermotomaculaceae; genus UM-FILTER-49-7. The sequence goes on along the minus strand of CBEUWV010000029.1, from coordinate 1,739 downwards.
ATGCTTTCGGGACTTTCTCTTCTAACCACATATAAAATCACAGGTCTTTTCCCCGACAAAGTGGTACTTTCCGTTTCGTCCTCTTTGTCCACTTCACCAACTGCAACACCTGTCGTTACAGGCTTCACGAAAACCCAATACAAGCTCAGCGGGACCCGGAACGGAACACTTGTGGTTGACAAAAAGACAGGCTGGATCACTCAGGTTCACGTAAAACAGGAACTGGACGGTACACTGACCACGATTGACATGGGAATAAGCTTCCCGGTCAAGCTATCTGGAAAAACAGACGTGCAGTCCAGACAGGAAAGCGGATCGCCCTGCAAATGAAGACTGATACATTGGAATGGATGATCCAAAACCAGATTGTCAGACGAGGTATTCACAACCATGCTCTACTGAACGCACTGCGGACAATTGATCGAAGGGATTTTGTTCCAGTTGCTTCCCAAAATGCGGCTTATGAAGACCGCCCTCTCCCATTAGAGAACGGCCAGACTATTTCCCAACCGTACATCGTGGCACTGATGACGGAACAATTGAAGCTCGAATCCAATCACCATGTCCTCGAAATTGGAACCGGCAGCGGCTATCAGACTGCTATCCTTGCCATTCTCAGTCACAGCGTAGTCTCAATAGAGCGCATTCCAGCGCTTTATAAGACAGCGAGAAAATCCCTCCCGGCATACAAATTTCCCAATATCACATTGATTCGGGGAGATGGAAAAGAAGGGTGGAAAAAAAAGGCACCCTATGATCGAATCATTTTGACTGCGGCCCCGCCAGATTTTCCCACCCCAATTTTTGATCAGCTCGCGAAAGGAGGAATTATGGTGGCTCCAATTGGAAAAACCGGATATCAAACCCTCTTTAAAATCACTAAAACCGCTGGAAAGCCTGTAAAGGAGCCGATCTGCGGTGTTCGTTTCGTGCCGCTGATCTGATTTTCCTCAGCCCCTTTCGCGGCTGACGCCGTGATTTGTAACTCGTAATTAGTGATTTATCGGGAAAAGATAGAGATGAACCATTGCCTGTCCTTCCTTATTTTCCAGTATTAACACTTTCCTATGCTCGCATACCGGGAAAATTGTGGTAAAATTCTGCTATTGACCCGTAAATTTGCTGAAAGGAGCGTACTATGAAAAAACTCATGATTCTTGCCGTAGCCGCAATCCTGCTTTCGACAACCGCTTTCGCTGTCAAAATTGGAGGAGTGAATCTTCCTGAAACTCTGAAAGCGGGAGAAAGCACTCTCGTCCTCAACGGAGCAGGTCTTCGGAAAAAACTCTGGATCAAAGTCTATGCCGGCGGACTTTATCTGTCACACAAGACCAACAATCAGAATGAGATTATTAATGCCGATGAAGCTATGGCAGTTCGAATGCATTTTATCCACGACGGGATTGCGGCAAAGAAACTCGTTGACGCTTGGGACGAGGGATTTGAAGCCGCTACAAATGATAATGTGGCCCCAATTCAAATGCAAATCAACAAGTTCAATGCAGCATTCAACGTAGAAGTGCACGAAGGGGATATCTATGACATCATCTATGTTCCCAAAGAAGGTGTTTCTGTGTTCTTCAATGGTAAGAAAATTGATACCATTGCCGGCCTTGCATTCAAAAAGGCTCTTTTCGGCATCTGGCTATGTGATGACCCGGCGGATAGCGGTCTGAAAGAAGGCATGTTGAACCAGTAATTAAAGAGAGGGGGGCCTCTGCCCCCCCTTATCTTAGCAT
>CBEUWV010000028.1:0-12146 GCA_965546895.1 uncultured bacterium | reverse complement strand
CGTTCGCAATGGAACGTGTGAACTTCAGGAACTGGCCAGGGAATATGGTGTGGATCGATACAGATATCCCAGCACCACTGCTCCCAAATTTAAAATTGACCGGTCGACTTCAATCGTTAGAGATCAGAACAAATGCATTTCCTGCAAGCGATGCATCCGTACATGTATTGATCTTCAGCAGGTTTCGGCATTGGAAACAGCAAACAAAGGCCATGACGTTTTGATTCAAACAGCCTTTGATAAGCCCATCTCTGATGTGGTATGCATCAATTGTGGTCAATGCATTAATCGTTGTCCCACCGGTGCTCTTCGCTCCAACATGCCAAACGAGCTGATCTGGCAGGCAATCGATGACCCTGAAAAGCACGTGATCATCCAGACTGCCCCCAGCCCGCGGGCTGCAATTGGTGAAGAGTTCGGCTATGAGCCTGGAATATCGACAACGAAGAAACTCAACGCTGCCCTTCGCAGGCTGGGATTTGATAGTGTGTTTGATACGAATTTTACAGCGGATCTTACCATCATGGAAGAGGGAACAGAACTGTTGACACGGTTGAAGAAGGCACTGGTGGACGGCGATTCTTCTGTCAAAGTACCAATGTTCACTTCCTGTTCTCCGGGATGGGTAAAATATGCGGAGCACTACTATCCCGAATTCCTGGACCATCTGTCCACCTGCAAAAGTCCACAACAGATGTTCGGGGCCATCTTGAAAACCTACTATGCGAAAAAAATGGGGATAGATCCTGAAAAAATGGTGGTTGTTGCATTGATGCCCTGTGTAGCAAAGAAATTTGAATGTAACCGTCCGGAAATGGCGGACAGTGGCTGGAAGGATGTGGACTTTGGCCTCACTACCAGAGAGATGGCTGTGATGATCAAAGAAGCCGGAATCCACCTGAAAGACATGCCGGATGAAGATTTCGATCATCCCCTGGGACTGGGTTCCGGAGCTGGATTGATTTTTGGCGCAACAGGCGGCGTAATGGAAGCTGCTATTCGCAGTGTGTACGAAATTGTTACCGGAAGGGAAGTGCCGTTCAAGGGGCTGGACATTACCCCGGTTCGTGGAATGGAAGGGCTTCGGGACGCCGCACTGACCATTGAGGACCCCCTTCCCGAGTACCAGTGGTTGGATGGTGTGACACTAAAAGTGGCGGTGGCCCATGGAACTGCCAACGCCAGGGTATTGATGGAAAAACTGAAAGTGGGAAATTTGGACTATCATTTTGTTGAAGTGATGGCTTGTCCCGGAGGCTGTCTGGGTGGTGGTGGTCAGCCGATTCCAACATCTCCGGAAATCAGAGCTGCAAGAGCCCGTGCAATCTATGCGGAGGACCACCAGCTTACTGTAAGAAAATCCCACGAGAACCCTGAGGTTAACCAGTTGTACGCGGAGTTCCTGGGCGAACCCCTGGGCCATTTGTCGCATAAATTATTGCATACCCATTACACCCCGAGGGGGCGGTTCTTTCTGGAGGGAGTTTGATAGACAAAAAGACAGGATTCATCGATCATGCTCAGATATTGCATGTTCTGAAAAACACAGAGCCACCGGAGATTGGAGAAGTTGAAGAGATTCTGACCCATGCCCTTGAAATGAAGGGGATTTCTGCAGGTGAAACAGAACGACTGCTCATGGTGGAAGATAGAGAAATGATTGACGAAATATGCCGGGCAGCCAATCAGATAAAGGAGGAGATATACGGAAAGAGATTGGTGCTGTTTGCCCCACTGTATGTTTCCAACCTGTGTAGAAATGATTGTCTGTACTGCGCATTCAGGACTACAAACACTGCAATATCCAGACGGACATTGAGTCTGGACGAAATCCGGAAAGAGACTGAGAATCTGGTCTCCCAGGGGCACAAGCGTGTGCTCCTGGTTTCCGGGGAGGGATTGGGAGAAAGCGCACTGGATTATTCCATCAAGGCGATTGAAACCATATATGATGTGAAAATCGGAAATGGTGAAATCCGCAGGATCAACATAAATATTGCCCCTCTTTCGGTAGAAGGATTCAGGAGACTAAAGGATGCAAAAATCGGCACCTACCAGTTGTTTCAGGAGACATACCACTACGACACGTATCGGGAGATGCATCGATCCGGTCCCAAAGCTAACTATTTGAACCACTTGACGGCTATGGACCGGGCAATGGAGGCGGGGATTGACGATGTGGGAGTGGGAGTTCTGTTTGGTCTGGCCGATTACCGCTTTGAAATTATGGCATTGCTTCAGCATGTTCAACATCTGGAGGAAAGGTTCGGGGTGGGGCCACACACCATTTCTATTCCCAGGATTGAGCCGGCTGAGGGTTCGGATGTTTCCCTGAACCCGCCCTACGCAGTGGATGACAACGATTTCAGAAAAATCATCGCAATTCTTCGGGTTTCAGTACCCTATACCGGAATGATTCTCAGTACCCGGGAAACGGCTAAAATGCGGCGCGAGGCTTTTTCTCTCGGCATTTCCCAGGTCAGCGCCGGTTCAAGGACAAATCCCGGCGGATACTCAGAAGATGACTCGGGTGCTCAGTTTTCGCTGGGAGACCACCGAAGCCTGGATGAGGTCATTGCGGATATTGCGGGCCATGGCTATGTGCCGTCGTTTTGCACCGGATGTTACCGGCTGGGGCGCACAGGGGCTGATTTCATGGACCTTGCAAAACCGGGATTGATTCAACTGTACTGCCTTCCCAATGCGTTGACGACATTCAAGGAATATCTGGAAGACTACGCGACACCGCAGACCCGGACGGCTGGCGAGGCCGTTATCGCGGCTCAACTGGCAAATATTCCGTCCGATGAAGTAAGGCAGAAAACAATTCATAACCTTGAGGAAATAAGATCGGGTAAGCGGGACCTCTATCTGTAGGAGAAATTGTAATGGCTGATAATAAAAAACCGGGGGAGGAGCTGGCTGGGATCCATACCCTGCAGGCACGAAAGAACTTCCCTTTATCTTGCGCCATGCCGTTTCCCGAATTGATTCATTCTCTTTTCCAGGTGAAACTGGCTTGTCTTGAAACCAACCATCGACTGGGATATTTGCCTGAACATGTCTATGCCCCATGCCGGGAGGCGATCCGGGAAGGCCTGGAGGGAAAACTGGACAGGTATTTTGATGTTTCACTTTTCCAGGGCGGTGCCGGAACTTCTCTGAACATGACTGTAAACGAAGTTGTGGCGAACCGGGCATTGCAGCTTTCCGGGAAATCTGTCGGCCAGTGGGAGAGTATCCATCCGATTCTCCATTTAAACCTGCACCAGTCCACCAACGACGTGGTTCCCACTGCCGGTCGTGTTGCTGCAATTGCCCTGGTGATCCGACTGGAAAAGGCAGTGTTGTCTCTTCAGGAGTCTTTGCAGCGAAAGGAGAGTCAGTTTGAAAACATCGTAAAGCCGGGCAGGACCCAGTTCCAGGAGGCATTTCCAATTACGTTGGGGCGGGAATTTTCTGCCTATGCCTCTGCGGTGGCCCGGGATAGATGGCGAATTTCAAAGCTGATTGAGCGTCTCAGGGAAGTCAATCTCGGCGGGACCGCAATCGGAACCGGTGCTCTGGCACCCCGTAAATATATTTTTCAGGTTGTGGACGAATTGAAACAGATTACAGGGTTTCCACTGGCCCGCTTTGAAAATCTTGTGGACGGGACCCAGAATGCAGATGTTCCAGTGGAAGTACACGGGATCCTGACGGCATTGGCAGTCACCCTTATTAAAATATCCGGGGACTTACGGTTGATGTCCTCCGGGCCGGAACATGGATTTGGAGAAATCAGTTTACCTGAAGTCCAGGCAGGGTCATCGATCATGCCTGGCAAAGTAAACCCGGTGATACCCGAATTTGTGACTGGATGCGCTCTTCGGGTTACTGCCAACCATCAAATGTTGACAAGTGCAGCGGCTATGGGCAGTTTGGAGTTAAACCCCTTTGGTCTTGTGATCATCCACGGATTGCTGGAATCCTGTACCTTTCTGATCAGTGGAGTGGAACAACTGGCTTCGTGTGTGGATGGCATTGAAACAAGAAGTGAGAGACTCTCTTCCACTGCAAGGGGCAATTCAATTGTCACCCATGTCATTGCAGGAAAATTTGGTTACGAACGGGCAGGACAGATTTGCAGGACAGCCCTTGCTGCAGGAGAAAAAGTCGAGAAATATGTGGTGAAAGCGGGTCTGATATCCCAGGAAGAATTGGATAGACTACTCTCACCTGAAAATATACTCAGGCTGGGGTTCTAATATGGCAGGTACACCCAAATCGAATCGTCCGCACATCGCAATATTCGGCAGGCGGAATGTCGGGAAATCCTCCCTGATCAATGCGATAACGTCTCAAACTCTGTCAATTGTATCTGATACACCTGGCACGACTACTGATCCGGTGGAAAAGGCGATGGAGTTGCTGCCGTTCGGACCGGTTGTATTTATTGACACTGCCGGACTTGATGACGAAGGGGATCTTGGCCGGTTGCGGATGAGACGTTCTGAGGATGTTCTACAAAAAACTGACATTGCCATATTGGTTGTGGATGGGGTGGTTGAGTCCACGGAACTGGAACTGGTTGAAAAATTGGAAAAGCTGGAGATTCCGTTTCTTCTGGTTTTTAACAAATGTGATACCGGATCTCCTCCTGAGATAGCCTGCGGAGGGTTGGAAGGACTGCCGGTCAGCGCGAAAACTGGAGAGGGAGTGGCTCAGTTGAAAGAACGGCTCCTTGGCATTCTGGAAGGTTGGGCAGAAACAGCAGCTCTTTCTCTTACAGCGGGTCTTGTCCCTCCCGGCGGATTGGCAGTTCTGGTGGTGCCCATTGACAGCGAAGCACCGGCCGGTCGGTTGATTTTGCCTCAGGTCCAGGTTATTCGGGATATCCTGGACAATGACGCCTTGTGCATCGTCATGAAGGAACGTGAACTGCGCTATGGGCTTCAACTACTGGACAGAAAACCGGACATTGTGATTACGGATTCTCAGGCCTTCCTGAAAGTGGCCGGGGATGTTCCGGAAGATGTGCCCATGACCTCATTTTCCATCCTCTTTGCCAGGCAGAAAGGGGATCTTGAAATACTGGCTGCGGGTGCCCGGGCAATTGAGTGCCTGCGGGATAATGACACTGTGCTGATCTCGGAAGCCTGCACCCACCACGCGGTGGGAGATGATATCGGGACAGTAAAAATACCCCGCCTGCTGAGGCAATTTACTGGCAAGAATCTCCATTTCAAGTATGCAAAAGGAAAGTATTTCGATATGGAAAACGAAGCGGCGCTGGTTATTCACTGCGGTGGCTGTATGCTCAATCGCAGGGCTATGATTTCCAGAATGACTGTAAGCCGGGGAAGCCATGTGCCGATGACGAACTACGGTATGGTAATCGCATACACGCAGGGGCTATTTGAAAGAGCATTGCGACCATTCGGGCTGTCCTGAATCTGAGGCCTGCGCCGAAGAAGTCAGGATGACATGACCTGCTTGATTGTGTCAGATAGTTCTTTCATCTGAAAAGGTTTGTTGACAACACCCTGAAAGCCATGTTCCCGGTATTGAGCCATGACCGGATCGTTGGCGTACCCGCTGGACACAATCGCTTTTACTTCCGGCATCATCTTTCGAAGCTCCACAATGGTTTCCTTCCCACTGAGTCCGCCCGGGACGGTTAGATCCAGTATCACAAGATCGAATGGTTCCCCCTGATCCATGCTCTTACGGAATTGCTCAATCGCCTGTTTGCCGTCCAATGTTTCCAATACACGATGCCCAAGAAAGGACAGCATTTCACCAAGGATTTCCAGGATGGCATCTTCATCATCCATGATCAGGATTTTCAGAGGTGTAACTGTCGTGCTGATACTTCCTGCTTCCGTTGTGGTTTGTCCGCTCCTTTCCTCATCACTGTTGCTTATGAGAGCAGGCAGCAGAATTGTGAATGTAGTTCCGGCACCGGGCTTGGAACTGACATCAATGTAGCCCTCGTGCCGTTTGACAATTGAGTAAGCTGTGGACAGGCCCAATCCATTTCCCTGTGCCTTGGTGGTGAAGTATGGATCGAACACCTTTGAAAGATATTTGGAGGGTATTCCCAGTCCGTAATCTCGAACAAATATCCGGACATAAGGGCCGTCCGGCATTGTGGGGTGTCCAGTAAGTTCTGTGTTTTCAGCCGCAATATCGATGAGTCCTCCCTCCGGCATTGCCTGTTTGGCATTTAGAACGATGTTCTGAATTACCTGGCTGATCTGACCTTCGTCCGCGTTCAGGGCATAAAGGCCGGCTGCAATAAAGAAACGGGGACTGACACGTCCACCCGCCAGAATAAAATTGGTTGTGTCTTCGAGAAGATTGGCAATATCCATCCGTTTCCGAATGGGGGCGCCCCCTTTGGAAAAAGTCAAAAGCTGGCGGGCCAGATCCTTTGCCCGTATTGCAGCATTCTTGGCTTCCTGAAGATTCCCCGAGCCTTCAGTTGATTCACTCTTGATCATGGCCATATCCAGGTTGCCCATGATTGCTGTGAGCAGGTTGTTGAAATCGTGAGCGATTCCGCCGGCCAGCAACCCGATGGATTCCAGTTTACGGGTCTTGAACAGCTCCTCCTCAACCTGTTTTTTCTCTGTTTCGTCCCTGAAAACGAGCACTACACCAATAATAGCTCCGGTTTTGTTCCGTATCGGAGCTCCCGAGTCTGCAATGATGTGTTCCGAACCATCTCTACTCAAAAGGACTGTATGGTTGGAGAGAGTTACAGTTTTCCCGCTGACCATGACAGTTTCCACCGGGTTATTTATGGGCTCCCGGGTCAATTCATGAACAATTGAGAAAACTTTGCTCACCGGCTGGCCCACTGCCTCCTGTTCAGCCCAGCCGCACAGTTGGCTGGCCACAGGATTCATGAGAATCACATGCCCATTGTTGTCTGTGGCAATCACCGCGTCACCAATGGATTGCAGTGTGATACGGAGTCTTTCTTTTTCTTGACGCAGGGCGTCCTGGCTTTCAATTTTATCGGTAATATCGACAGCTGTCCCAAGCGAACTCCATTCGCCTTCGTATAGAATGCGTTGAGCGGAAAAGTCGATCCATTTTGCTTCTCCATTTTTGGCAATGATCTTGAAATTATAATGGTCCGGTATATTTTCTCCTTTGATTCGAGCCATCCCCCGCTGCTTGACCAGCTCCCGGTGGTCCGGGTGTACCACATCCCAGAATTGCAATTGGCAAAATTCTTCCGGTGTGTATCCGGAGATTTCCTGTGTTGCGGGATTGGCGAAAATAAACTTTTCACGGTAGATAAAAATGGCAGCAGTCGTGTGGTCTGTCATGGCGCGGAACTTTTCTTCACTCTCCCGCAATGCCTGTTCGGCTTTTTCTCGCCTTGTGATATCCCGTACCACCCCTATGATATATTTCTCATTGTTTAATTCTATCCGTTTCAGTAGAACTTCGACCGGAAACTCTGAACCGTCCTTTCGTTTACCCATCCACTTGAAATTCGCCTGGCCTCTTTCCCATGCAAGAAAAAGCTGTTCCCTTGCCATCGCTTCGGAATACCCCTCCCCACTGAGGTCGTCCGCGAGGGAGAGTTGGGGAACTTCTTCCTTGTCAAAACCGTACATCTCCGTAAATGTGTTGTTTACCTGGAGTATTTCCCCGGTTCGGGTATGAAGAAAAAAAGCGTCGGGAATGGTGTCCATCAGGAACTGGTAGCGGTTACTTGCAGTGACAATCTCTTCTTCGCGAGCTCGAATCTGATCCACCATGGTGTTAAATTCACGGGCAATTTGTTCAAATTCCTGTTTCTGAGCCAGCGACAATTTCTCGGAGTAGTCCCCTTCCGCTATTTCCTTCATGGTTTCACTCAGGTTTGAAAGGGGGTGGAGTACGAAGCGACGGAGTTGAAAGATGGAGGTCATCAAGACGGCTATCAAAAAAATCAATGACATAAGCGCCATAATCAGAACCGTATGGCGCGCCCTGGAATAAGCTGGGAACATGGAGAATGTTATGGTGACGCTGCCAATATTCATCTTATTGAAATAAACGGGACGTGTCATGGAAAACTGAAATTCGGTTTGTTCGGGATAAGATTTGTGGGTCTTTTCCATAACAATCCGGCCCCTTTCATCTCGAACCTGGAGGCCATTAACCAAGGAATTGTTCAGGAAGACGTCTGTGTACTGGGACAATGTGTCTTTGTCGAAATTCCATAGTGGACGGGAAAGAATGCCGGCAGCCTGTTCAATTATTGCGCTGCCCTCCTGGCGGAGACGGTGGACACTGCTTTGGTAGGTCAGGGTGTATCCGGCAATGACGGCAACAAAGACGATGATAAAGAGCCCGATGCCCTGGTAGAGGGAAAAAGTGCCGACAATGGATTTCAGGGGGAAATGAAACCGCTTATTCTTTGCCATTGATCAGGCCCTTTTTCAGTTTATTCAAGAGTTGGCCGAACATAATGTTTTGAGTTTCGCCACTCATGCTCAGTCTTTCAACTACTCGGTCGACCTGCACCCTGACGCTTTCAGGTACTGCTGGACTGTATCCGATGTAGGCTTCGGATACAGGCAGGCAGGTCAGGCAAAACTCAATCTGATTTTCGATACCCAACTCCAGAACAATGATTCCGGTACTGCTCAGGGGATCTACGATTGCATCCACCCTTCCAAGGAGTAACTTCTTCACGTTAATGGCTGGCGTTGGAGCAGTTCGGTCTATATGCAGCTCTTTTTCTAATCCCGGTTGCGTCAGAACCGGTTTTCCACTGACCGCGCCGATCAGCTTTCCTTTCAATGAGGACAGACCTGTATATGGAAAAGCATTTTTTTTCAGCATCCATAACACATTGGGCACTGTATACAAGGGGACATGGCTGTATTTGATCCCCTTCTTCAGCCGTTCGGGGGATATTCCCAGCCCCAGATAGGCCTGATACCGATTCCGGGCCAATTCATCAACGCATCGGCCAATTGGCAATTCTCCCTGCTTTGTGAGGCGATATCGAAGTTGAATCCCTGTAGGTTTCAGGTCCCGGTTCAGTACCTGGAGAAGTCGGAGGCGAACTCCATGGAGTTCGCCGGCGGCATCCAGTCGGAGTTGTCCGACCGACCGGTGAATTGGCATATAGAGGATAATCATGTCCGGTCGGTTCTTTGGAGGGTTATCGGCAGCAGCTGAAGAGAAGACGAGCATGAAGGCAATGAAAAAGGGTACAATTATTCTCTTCATTTTCCCCAGTCCTCCTGATTATGCGGTTGTTCGCTCTGGCTAATTGTATCGCATTTGAAGGAAAAACAAAATAGTTTCTTCTCTGGCACAGTTTCCTTCTCTGGCCAAATGGGCCTGGCGGGGTATAAAAAATATACAGATTATCAGTATAATTTGTAACTATTTGAGAAGCTTAGTGCTTAAGAATAGAGAAAGAAGGCGGCATGCCTTTACTCATATTTACACAAGATATTGTGTTGACAAGCGGAAAGGCCCCCCATATAATGAATTGTAATGAAAAAAACGATTCGGGGGGGCGAATGGAGCCAAAAGAGAAAAGCGAATTGCGTTTGAACACCTTGAAATCTGTAAGCCGGGTGATTCGTCGGGACAATCAGAAAACCTCCTTCGAGGAACAGCGTATTTTCAATGCCATACTTCGTGCAGGGGAATCTACCGGTGAATTTCGGGACGTGGAGGCTGCCAAATTGACTACAATGGTCCGACGAATCCTGAACCACCGTTTTCCCGGGCGGGATGTCCATATTGAAGATATTCAGGACATGGTGGAAGAGGCTTTGATAATGTCCGGTTACCTTGAGACTGCCCGCAGCTACATTCGGTACCGGGAGAAACACCGGGAACTTCGACAGGACAGGAAGGCAGCCATTGAGGCAATCTCTACTGTCAATGAGTATCTGGATAAACTGGATTGGCGTGTAAATGCCAATGCCAACCAGGGATACTCGCTGGGGGGGTTGATTCTAAATTCAGCCGGGAAAATCACGGCCAACTACTGGTTGTCCCATGTGTACACACCGGAAATCGGTGAGGCCCACCGTCAGGGAGATTTCCATATTCATGATCTGGATATGCTTTCCGGGTACTGTGCGGGCTGGTCCCTTCGGATGTTGCTGGAAGAAGGATTCAACGGCGTGCAGGGAAAAATTGAAGCGAATCCGCCCAGACATCTTTCTTCTGCGTTGGGACAGATGGTAAATTTTCTGGGTTCACTGCAGAATGAATGGGCAGGTGCCCAGGCCTTCAGCTCCTTTGATACGTACCTGGCGCCTTTTGTGCGGATGGACAATTTGTCTGATAGGGAAGTATTGCAGCAAATTCAAGAGTTCGTGTACAACCTGAATGTGCCGTCCCGGTGGGGGACCCAGACCCCGTTCACCAATCTGACCTTTGACTGGGTATGTCCGGAAGACCTGAAAGAGAAAAGGCCCCTGATCGATGGCAGGCAGGCGTCATTTAATTATGGGGACCTGCAGCCGGAAATGGACAGAATAAACCGTGCATTTATCAAGGTGATGCTGGATGGTGACCGCCGGGGTCGGGTTTTTACTTTTCCAATCCCTACCTACAACATTACAAAAAGTTTTGACTGGGACCATCCGAATACAGACCTTTTGTTTGAAATGACGGCCAAATACGGTCTACCCTATTTCCAGAATTTTCTGAATTCAGAGTTGCAGCCGGACATGGTCAGGTCCATGTGCTGCCGATTGCAACTGGACTTACGGGAGCTTTTAAAGCGGGGAAATGGCCTGTTTGGTTCAGCAGAACAAACCGGTTCCATCGGTGTGGTGACGGTTAACTTGCCCCGTCTGGGCTATGTGTACAGGGGGGATTTCGATGGTTTTCTGAAAAGCCTGGATCAGTTAATGGATATGGCAAGGGATAGTCTGGAAACAAAGCGGAAGGTTGTTTCCAGATTGATGGAAAATGGCCTTTTCCCCTTCTCTAAGCACTTTCTTGGGTCTTTTCGCAACCATTTTTCCACAATTGGTATCAATGGGATGAACGAATGTGTACGCAATTTTACCGATGACCGTCACGATGTGACAGACAGTTGGGGAATCGGTTTCGCGGAACGGACCCTCCGACACATGCGGGATAAGCTTGTGAAGTTTCAGGAAGAAACCGGTCACTTGTACAATCTGGAGGCAACTCCCGCTGAAGGAACGACATATAGGTTGGCAAAAGAAGATCAGAAGCATTTTCCCGACATCATTCAGGCGGGGACACCGGATGCACCATATTACACCAACTCCAGCCAGCTTCCCGCCGGATTTACCGATGATCCGTTTCTGGCTCTCACCCTGCAGGATCGCTTGCAGACCCTGTATACAGGCGGTACAGTGCTTCATCTTTATATGGCTGAGCGGGTGTCTTCAGCTGATGTCTGTAAACGAATTGTGAAAAACGCGTTGACTAAATTTCGGCTGCCCTATGCCACGATTACGCCGACTTTTTCCACCTGCCCCAGGCACGGCTATCTTCAGGGAGAGCAGGAAACCTGTCCGGAATGCGCAAAGGAGGGCGTGGAACAAGCATGTGAAGTCTGGACCCGGGTCATGGGCTATCATCGGCCCGTTTCGCAGTTCAACAAGGGGAAGAAATCAGAATACAAGGAACGAACATGCTTCACGGAACAGGCAATACGGCAGCGGGGCAAACTGTAGTCCCGATTGGCGGGGTGACCCCGTTTTCCACGTTGGATTGCCCGGGCAGTATTTGCTGTGTTTTCTATTTTCAGGGCTGTCCGTTCCGTTGTCCGTACTGCCACAATGCTGAGTTTCAACAGATCAAAGTCCCCACATATTCGGTGGAAGAATTTGTAGATTTTCTTTGGCCTCGAAGGGACTTCCTTGAAACGGTTGTATTCAGTGGGGGAGAGCCGCTTCTCTTTCCGGAGGCACTGGAAAAATTGACAAAGCTGGCAGTGGACCAGGGGTTTGAAGTGGCATTACACACTTGTGGCTATAAACCGGAAACGTTAAAGGAATACATCGGTGCATTTCCATTGAAATGGGTCGGAATTGATCTGAAGGCAGGGCTGAAAGATTACCCCCTTGCTACCGGTACTACGGAAAATTACTTCTGGCAGGCAGCAAAGAGGATCCATGCTTTAAAGGATGCCAGAATTCCGTTTG